>BQIY01000114.1 GCA_021604265.1 Nitrospirales bacterium | reverse complement strand
GCCCATGCCATATCGATTGTTCTCGCAGATGAAAATCACAGGAAGCTTCCAAAGCGCGGCCAGGTTAAACGCTTCATGCGATTGGCCGCTCGGGATGGCGCCATCTCCGAAGAAGCAGAGCACGACCCGGTCCTCTTTCCTGTATTGCGCAGCAAAGGCCAACCCGACGGCTAAGGGAAGATGGCCTCCCACGATGGCATAGCCGCCCATAAAATTCCGTTCGACATCGATCAGATGCATTGATCCGCCTTTGCCTTTACAGAGGCCTGTCGCTTTTCCGAATAGTTCAGCCATCACCTGTTTTGGGTCAGAGCCTCTAGCCAGGCAGTGTCCATGGTCGCGATAGGCTGTCATGATGTAATCCTGAGGCTGAGTGGCTGCAAGACATCCAACCGCGACAGCTTCCTGGCCAATGTAGAGGTGTAAAAAACCAGCTATTTTCGCTAAGGCATACATTTCAGCAGACTTCTCTTCGAAGCGGCGAATGAGGAGCATGTCTCGGTAGAGAGACAATAGGTCATTCACAGGAGAGGCCTTATCCATTGGTTCATTTACATCCAATTGAAGGATAATATACGGAGGCAAATGCGTCGTCTTGAGTATTTCGCTAAGATAGAAAAAACTTGAGGAAGAAAACTGGACATCGAAGCCTCCTCCGCGAATGTGAGAAATGCACGAGCCCGTCGAGTCAAGCAAACTCTCGCAGTTTCATGGGTAGCGAGATTGTTCGCTTATCTTCGCAGGTCTTAGTGCAGAATGTAAACCTCATTGAGGAGAAATGAAGCATGTGAAAAGGTATTGAATTCATGATTGATCATGAATCGTTCCCCGCAAAAGCCCATTACGCATGCCTATGGTAAGAGTGCTTCTTTGGGTGAATTCGAGTATTGCGATATAATGTTAGGGCGTTGTTGCCGTAAGGCATTGAGGAAGAGGAAATCTATGGCTGACTTGGCAAAACGATTGCCCGCAAATGTCGAAGGCGATTTCTTTGTTGATGCCACATGTATTAACTGCGATACCTGCCGCCAATTAGCTCCGAAGACCTTTCATGAGGATGATGAGTATTCTGCCGTGTATCACCAGCCTCATGATGAATTGGATGTTGATCATGCGTATCAAGCGTTGTTGGCCTGTCCCGTCGGGTCAATCGGTGCCGTCACGAAAAATGCCGATCTTCTCAAGAAGGCTCAACAGAGTTTTCCAATTGAACTGTCAGGCGGGGTGTACTACAACGGATTTAATTCAGAGAAATCCTTTGGCGCGAATAGTTATTTTGTGACGCATCCCGAAGGAAACTGGCTTATTGACTCACCACGGTATCTTCGTCATCTGGTGGATAAGTTTCAGAAATTTGGAGGTATTCATTATATCTTTTTAAGTCACAAGGATGATGTGGCGGATGCCGATCGATATGCCAAAATGTTCAACGCGACGCGCATCATTCACGAAGCCGACCAAGATGCCATGCCGGATGCTGAATGGATTATCAAAGGCCATGAGGTCATTCAAGTCAGTCCTGACTTTCAGGTTATCCCAGTGCCGGGACATACCGCTGGAAGTCTCGCATTACTGTATAAAGATAAATTTCTCTTTACAGGAGATCACATGTGGTGGGATCGAGAAAACAATGTTCTGGGGGTGCCTTCTCGATTAGTGTGGAATGCGAAGGATCTTTTAGCGTCGACGAAACGCCTTTGTAATTTTTCCTTTGAATGGGTACTTCCAGGACACGGCGACCGAATCCAATTGTCGTCAACGAAAATGCAGGAGGAGTTGAAGCGGTTGATTGAGTCTCGACGGTGAGCATAAAAACGACGACCATATCATAATCCTTGCCGTTGTGATTAGAAAATTAGACAACTTGAGATGGCCTGAAATTGATAGACACCTAAAAAGAATGGACAAGATGCTCAAGCAAGTGTGCAGTAACGCTGCGAACCTATTCGCAGTTTCAGTCATCTAAGAATGATAAGGCGTATAAAAGCGCTTGACTCGAAGTAGAAGACTAGTCGAAGGCAACCAAACACTTCCATCTCGGTAAAATGCATATTATACTGAAGTATGTTTGCCAAATTGAAAGTGATAGTATAGTATCACTTTTATGAAGATTGAACTTGTTACAACATTAAAGCGACAGGCGACCAAGATATTGGCTGAACTTCATGAAACAAAAGAGCCAATTCTTATCACAGAGCATGGACAGCCATCAGCGTATCTTGTGGATGTTCAAGACTTTGATCTTATGCAGCGTCGAATGGAAATTCTAGAAGGTGTAGCTCGGGGTGAAAAAGCTATTGTAGAGAACCGGACATATACTCAAAAAGAAGCAAAGAAGAAAATGAGCCAATGGCTCAAGTAGTTTGGACTGAACCTGCCTTATCTGATCTTCGTGAAATTGCTGAATATATAGCCCTTGATAAAGAGAGCGCTGCCAAGCGTTTCGTTCAAGAAGTCTTTTCTTCCGTTGAGCGACTTGGGCAATTCCCGAAGTCTGGCCGTAAACCTCCTGAGTTGGATTCCAAGACACGGTATCGTGAAATCATCATTGGCCCAAGCCGGGTCTTGTATCGTTTTTTTGAAGATAAAGTCTATATTCTCTATGTGATGCGCGGAGAACAGCAGCTTCGGAAATATTTGATCGATGATCGAATGAAGGATCTTTGATTGCAATACTGTCGATTGTGAATTCATGACCTTCGTTGAAAATTATCAAGAGTTAAAATTTCTGTGATATTTGTTGCAAACACATTGAACGGCGATGTTTCAATCATATATCCCGATTTCCGCTAGGCACCCGAATGTTGTCGACTTCTATTTGGGACTGCCATTGGTGGTTGGATCGACAAGCCGAACTAGCCGTCGTGAACCCGATTCAGGACGCATACCTGCGAAGGTCTCTTCCTTAGAAGTTCGTTTGTCAAAAATCCTAAGAGCAGTATCGGGAAAATCTGGTAATTCCCTCTCCCAAGACCCACCTCACTTCTTGTATCATTTATTGTACTCCGTATTTGAGTGCAGAGAATCTGTTGTTGATTCCTACTTATCAAGAAATTAATAATTTTTCCTTTAGAGTAAAAATATCACTATTGAGGTTGTTAGCGCATGTCTAGAGAACATGAAAGCCAGGAGCTTTCGAACAATTGGAGTAAATTCTGCGACTTGAGAAAAGAGTACCTTTCTGCGCTCGCGAATGTGGTTGAACAAGGAATGAAGCGGGTGGACACCAGGCATCCGGCTTTTTGTGGTTGTATCGATTGGCACTCGAGTGTGCACGGGACGTATGCCTTATTGGCGGCTTCGCGACTTACGGGTGAATCTCATTGGGCTGATATTGTTGAACCTATTGTGGCTTCTGAACGTGTAGCCGGAGAGTTTGATTGCCTCCAACGTGGTGAGCTGGATCATGAACTCCCATATGGATATGCGTGGTTTCTGAAGCTGGCACAAGAGCGTGAACGATGGAATGGGAAGCAGGATGTACTCTCACTCGCCATAGATATCGCTCGGCGATTAGAGCAATGGATTTTCACATTGTCGAAAGAAAAGATTCTTCATCATATGCTTCGCCGGGAGTATGGCAATCTTTCCTGGGCGGTACTGAATCTGTGGGAATGGAGTCAATGGAAAAGAGATTCCGTCTTAAGCGAGAAGCTTGTGACGTTCACAAGAGAACAGTTGTTGCCGATCGATAAGCATCTTTTGTTGTCGTATGACGACCATATCAATGAATTTTTTGCCGCATCTCTTCAAAGAACGAGAGTGATCCTCTCAATTTTACCATCTGAGGAGAGTGAAGCCTGGTATCGAACCTTTTATTCGAAGGCGTTATCTCTTTCGCCTCTCCGAACCGCTCCCACTCCACATTCGGCCGGGTTGAACTTTAGTCGATCCTGGGGGTTCTGGAGTCTTTTTACTATGACAGGAGATGAAGCCTACCGAAGCATGTACGTGAATCATATCATTGCGCACATGGAGTCACCACAATACTGGCGGGATGATTACAAAAAGTATAGCCACTGGGTGCCGCAGTTTGGCATCTATGCGATTGCGTTGAGTATGGGAAAGCATCAAAATCACTATCAAAAGTAAATTGGATTCGTGTTTTTACATAATCCATGACGCAATAGTTTTAAGCCCTATAATAATAACGATTAACATTCCAATAAATAAGACAAAACATCCTCCTAAATATATATATATTCAATGTTCCTTGTGGGTCCAACTACTTTTTTCTCCTCAAGTGCTTCACTGATCTGATGATCAGTAAATCCTTTTTCCCTGAGGCATTCAATTACTACCGATGGAAGTTCTTTAAGCTGTATACGGCGGACAGAGCGAGGAAAGTTGGATTGGAGGTCAGAAATGGTTGTGTTTCTAAATCTGTTTAGGAACTTGTTTATTGGCTCGAGATATTCTTTATCTCGAGCACCGGACAAAAATAAGTACTTACCTGCCTCAATATCGTCACCCATTCGAAGTAATACCTGACCATAGTATTCAAATATTTTAGAATCGTAGCCATGTGATGAAATGTTGCCTTGAAGAATCTCTTTTGCTCTCCAAAGAGTTCCTTCGTTGAGCGCTGCTCTTGCATTCTCAAGTGTATTCTGTCTGCTCATTTGGCGAAATCATGAACCTGGTTTGTGTCGTAAAAGAGAGAATCGTCAAGATGTTATCTTAGTGGTTTGTTGTTCTGCGTGGTAGGAGCTTCGGACGAGGGGGCCAGATTCAACATGGCGAAAGCCGAGAGCTTGGGCTTCTTCCTTGAAGGCTTGGAATTCATCTGGGTGATAGAAGCGGGCGACGGGCATGTGGGCTTTGGTGGGTTGGAGATATTGACCAAGAGTGAGGATGTCGCAGTCCACGGATCGCAAGTCCTTCATGACTTCACGGATTTCTTCAGTCGTTTCGCCAAGACCTGCGATAAGTCCGGATTTTGTGGTTGCTCCCAATTGCTTGGCTTGTTTCAGGAGTTGAATGGACCTGTTATATTTTCCCTGTGGACGGATGGACGGAAATAACCGAGGGACGGTTTCGATATTGTGATTCAAAATATCCGGTTTCTCATCCAAGACTGTTCGCAGGGCTGATTCGCTGCCTTGAAAATCCGGTATCAGGACTTCGATCCCACAGCTAGGAATTTTCTCATGAATCAGGCGAATAGTTTCCGCAAAGAGCGACGCTCCGCCATCATCTAATTCATCGCGATTCACTGATGTGATCACGGCATGCCGGAGAGCCATGGCCTCGACCGCTTCGGCGACGCGTTGCGGCTCATCGAGGTCAAGGCTTGTCGGTCGACCTGTTTCGACGGAGCAATAGTGGCATCGTCTTGTGCAAATATCTCCTAAGATAAGAAATGTCGCGGTGCGGTTATTCCAACATTCCCACATATTCGGACATCGAGCTTCTTCGCAGATCGTGTGCAAGCCGCGTTCGTCAATGATCTGACGAATATCTCGATAGTCCGGTCCTTGCCGGAGTTTAATCTTAAACCAGTCAGGGAGACGTTGCCGTTGTTTTGATGCCGAAGTTCGGCTTATTTCATGCGTTGGGACAAATGACATAACTAATGACCAATGAACGTGATGAGTTGAAATGATTGGTGAAATGTTTTTTCCGTCATATCGTGTCTACTTTACTGCGTTGCGCAAGACGATTGCTAGAGTTGATTGTATTATTGCGTAAAAACCGCACAGAAGCAAAATACGATACCGGTCGTTTCATGTCGTGTGCATAACTCAGTCAGTGAGCGTGGGCATGATGACGTGAGGCATCCTGAGATCTGTCATCAGAAAGAATGGATAATGCTTCAGAATGAAGAGGCCAGGACGATGTCTGGTCTTCTTGAGTATTTCCAGGCTGAGCCGTCAATAACGGTGGCATGGGGCATCCTAGAGAGTCCGCAATCGCACGAAGCAATTCGGCTTCCTCAATGGTGATGTGCTGATCAGCGAGTACGCATGCTGCACAGGCCTTGATGGTGAGTCGTTTGAGGCGTGGGGAGGCTTCGGCCAGGCTATGCAACGTCAAATCCAGTGATGCGAATGTGCAGAGACTGGCAGGCGTCAATGGAAGTTTGGGTATTCGTAATACGCGCCGGCCTGCACGAAACGCCTGCTGGATGTTGTTGTCGTTGCCTTTCCCATAGTGGGCTAATGCGGAGAGTAAATAGCCGCAATGATGGGCAATGGCTTTGATGGAATCGTGTCTCGTGTCTGGTGTTGCGACGGGAGAAAAGTGAGGTGCAAGGTGCCGCAACAGAATTCGCCGCAACGTCCAGCCAAAGAGGGCTTCATGACCGCTCTGCGGAATGATGGCCAAGACGTTCGTATTGAACATGACATATTGTTGAGGGGAAAGTTGTGTCAGTGTTGGAATGGCCATGTCTGTCAGCGGTAATCGTGCAGCCGGGTGAAGTTTTAAAATTTCAGGCTCTAATTTATGAGTTTCTTGATAGACCGCGTCGTCGGCATAGGTTGCCAATCGATTATATTGGATGGTTCGTATCTGTGGGTTTGAGGATAGTAGGAGTGTATAAACGACGGCTCGGGCACCAAATGGTTCATGGACGGCTTGTTGAATGACGGCTGGAATGTGAGTAAGGACATTGTGTATATAGTCCACATGAGCCGGGTATCGTTTTCCTATTTGACGGACAAGGGATTCCGGCTTTGGTCTTTCACGTGCGGCAAGAGCATGTGTGTTCCCTGATCGGCGTATGGAATTTGGTGCCTGGATGGCTTCGGGTATGTTGAAGTCTTTCGGAAATCTTGGATCAAGACGTTGAATTCGCTTTCTCAGTGGAGGATGGGTGGCAAAAAGCGAATCTAACCCCATGGAAATACCCTGCGAAAAAAACAAGTGACTGACTTGCGACGCCTCTATATGATGGATGGCAGAGCCGTTCTTTGTTCGCCTGATTTTTTTTAATGCATTGGCAAGGCCTTCCGGAT
>BQIY01000113.1 GCA_021604265.1 Nitrospirales bacterium | reverse complement strand
AATCTCACGACTGCCAAATCCACCCTCGTCGAGAACAAACTCGGGGTCGAATTCCTCATAGTGGTTGTCGAGCAGATAGCGGGTCCCCATTGTCCCGCCGATTTCTTCATCGTTCACCGCCAGGAAGATGACATCGCGGTCGAGAGGGACCTTTTGCCGTGCCAGCGTCAGAAAGGCATAGAGTTGAAGGACTCCCGTGCCTTTCATATCGATCGCGCCCCGGCCCCAAATGTGACCATCTTTGAGTTCGCCGCCAAAAGGATCGATCGAATCCCAGTGACTCGCATCGGCGGGCACCACATCCATATGGTGGAGCAGCAGAATAGGCTTGGCATCACCCGAGCCCTTGAGGCGGGCCGAAATACTAACCTTTCCCTGTGCGGGTTCGTACCGGGTGACCGCGATCCCCTCTTTCTTAAGAATATCCTGAAGGAAGCCGGCGGCCTGGGTGACATCACCAGGCGGGTTGGTGGTGTTGAAGCGAAGATACTGCTGCAAGGTGTCCACCGCCTCGCCGACGGTCTTCTTCCAGTCAACATCCTGTCCCATTGCGGCGGTTGCAGGTAGCAGCAGAAGCAACAGGCAGAGGGTTGTCAGACCCAAAGCTCTCATCATGTTTGTCTTGTGGGAGTTCACGTTCATGGATTGCATAGCGGGGAAAGATAAATAGTGTAAACCACTGGAGAAAACTAAAGAATACCTTTTAAATTTTCAGGACAAAAAACTTGATTTTGATGCTTACGCTCTGCCACGAAGCTTCCCCTTGTTATGTGTAGGTGTAAGCCCTGATCGCATCTTTTTTTTGCAAAGGTTAAATGATAATAAAGGTAGGGGTTTGTTTGGAGATAGGGTGAAAATTAGAGGAAGGGTCATAAGGCTATTTTCTTCAAAATCGACGATTTAAAAATCTATCCTGCCAATCTTTGATCTCATCTTCCCTTACATCCTTCCAATTGAAGACATGAAAAATGTGCATGGAAATGAGCCTGGCTATTTCTTTGTGGGTAGCGTGTAATTCAATCATTTGGATATCTTTTTCCCAGTTAATTACATCGTCTTGACTCACATACCAGTTGTGGAAAGGGACACGACCATCGAATGAAGCGAGTTGTCTCTGACTACAACCGATTAAGTTTACAACCAAACGTAAAGATTTAATATTGCCTAGAGTCTTGTAGATCCGTGAAATGAATAATAAAAATTCAGTTAACGATCCTATTGCACTGATGAAGGAAAGACATTTTTTGTCAAACTGTCCTTGTAATTGCCTCTGATGTTCCCACAAAGTTCTTTTAAAAATAAATAGTCCACTTTGATAAAATCGAAAACCCTCTCTGATATCTTTGGCGTCAACAAATCCATTAAAGCCGGAATTAAAGATACTTGATCCACCATCTCTGGAGACATATGGAAAAGGCCTTCCTCGAAGTTCAACCTGACATTCCCTGATTATACTTTCAACTTCCGGTAATTTCTTTATCCTTTCTGGTTCATAATTTGAAGGAAAAACAATAAGCTCCCATCTTGGATTGTTTAAAAATCCCTTTTGTAAGACACTTGTAAGCCATTTGTCGCTTTCATGAATTTCCTTTTTATATAAATTCTCGGTCTCTTCAGTGGGGACAATGGGTTTTCCTTTAATTACTATCTCGATATTGCGTACCAGTTCATCTGCTCGTTTTGTCATTGCCCGTCCAATTAAATCCCTCATGTCTTGTTCGGAAGAAATCTCCTCCGTGGTGGCAGCGGAGGTGCGAATGTAGATAGCACCTTTACGAAGGATTAAATCCTTAGATTGGTTTTTCTTAATAGAATCGGTGCAAACAATTGGCACATCCTCGAATTCGGCCACACTTACGACCACAACGTGTTTGCTTGAGATGATTGCCTTTTGCACGTCAATCTTAGCTTTGGGACTTCCATAACAATGGAGCCTTTGAGCAATATCTGTCTGGTCAAGAGAGTCGCGAATTTCCTCACTGACACCTTTTAATTCAAAGCTACCATCTTCAACTCCAAAAATGATTGTTCCACCGTCTCGGGTATTCGCCATTGCCATGATATCTCTGAGGAGCTCAAGCTGTAGGTCCCGGTTTTCTTTATGCCACTTAAACCCTCCCTTATAGTCCAGGTTGGCGCTTTCCGCTTTTCTTTCAATTAATTTTTCAATTTCACTGCTCATTACAGGTCCTTCATTAAACACCGACATAGTGTGGGAAATTCTACTGAAGGATTTTACGCCCCGTATCTTTGAAAATCTAATTTGGGAAAATAAATGGGATCAGCGTGTAAGATGCCCATATCGATTTTAGGAAATATTGAAGATGCTATCTCGTTTTAAACTGCTTGGGCTTCCCAAGGTTCGAGATACTTTCTAAAGTCTACAAACATAAGCAATCAGACGAGGGCCGGTATATATCGCCGCTCGGTGATATGATCGGAGAAGTCGAAGAGTGACGCGATCAAGAATGTGATAAGCAAATCACGGTATGTGCTTCTATTCAAGGGGGAACTCTGGCGGGAAAATGTTGAACCCAGCTGCCAGGAAGAAGTCTCTGGCGATTGGTCCTGTAATCTGCAGAGAGATAGATTTCCCGGTAATCGAATTCCAGAATTCGACCTACCATGGGGTGCCGCCGTCTTCCAAGATGGTCTGGACCACAAACGGCATCCTGTGCCCCTCTGAATCGCCCACAGCCATTCGTCTGGCCTGTCCCTGGTTATCGACCAGGATGAAATTGTCCTTAGCAGGATGTTGAAAAAGTCCGCCAGCGGGGTTCTCCCCATTTTGTCGTGCTCACGTACTCCCCCCGTGCGCTCCGCCCGCCAAAGGGCTTGCGGCCTTTCCTTCGAGAAGCCTCAGGACAGGACTGGACGGGCCTTTGTGAACATCCTGAATTCCTGACGAGAAAGTGAAGGTATGGTTTCAAAGGCCATCTCTGTTGAACATTTTCAATTTTTTCAACAGTCTCTTGGTAATAGTGGGAGCCACCATTGTGTAGGCTTCCCCTGTCTGGGTGATCAGTGCCTTGGGCGCCAAATGTTCCTCTTTTTCCAGGCTCAGCAAATCGCCGACCTGCTTCTGTAAGTCCTCCAACGAAATCAGGGAGCCTCCGCGCTCAGCTTGCAAGATGGATTATATGGAGAAAAGATGTTCTAGGATCTTTTTATTTTAGTCACCACCGTCTTGATTACCCGCACAATCTCTTCGCACTTTTGGTGGTTGAAGGCATCGGGATGAGGCGAGGCAAACTGCCCCGTATCGTTGTCGAAATACTGGCCGTAGGCCTTCGCGAATTCATCTGTCAAAGCCGCACGCCTCAGTATTTCAGCGCCTATACCGATATCACCACCATCCACTCCGAAAGTCTCTTTCACCATTTTGCTGCCGAGCATCGACCCGGGATTAACCGCGATGATTGCTGGTCCCTCATCCCTGAGCGAAAGACCCATAGTGCGAGACCACATTGTCAACGCAAGTTTACTTTGCGCATAAGCCGCGTCGTCGGACAACCTGACCTGTCCGGCCAGCGCTCTCGGATCGACCGGAGACTGAGCCGCTGAGGATACATTGACTACTCTTCCGGAGGAATCAAACAGCGGCAAAAGCCGTTGCGTCAGCAGATAAGGCGCAATCGTATTGACCGCGAACCGCACATCGAGCCCGTCCTTCGTGACCGTTTGTGGCGACTGATAGACGCCAGCATTGTTGATCAATGCATCAAGCCTCGTGTGTTTTTCCGCGACGACCTTTGCGAATGCCTCGACATCGGCCATGCGAGACAGATCAGCCACATAGCTTTCAAGGCGCCCATCACCTGGCAGCACAGAAAGGGTTTTTTTCACTTCTTCCAGTTTTGCCGGATTGCGCCCGTGCAGCAAAACATGGTGACCCATAGAGATCAACAACCTGGCCGTTGCTAACCCGATCCCGTCTGTGGAACCGGTAATGAGAATGATTTTTTGCATGGGAAAGCCTTCCTCACCCGGAGAAGTTCGGCAATATGTCATCAACTAGACGTTTCAGTGTTGTCTCGATATCTGTTTGGTTATAACGCAGGTTCAGTGCAATATGGTTGACGCCGATCTCTTCCCGCAATTTCAGATAGTCCCGAAGGTGGTGCGTACCCAATCTGAAGCCTAAATGGATTGGCTGCGGCGGGGTTTCCGGGTCTTCAGCCAGATCGACATAAAAAGGTTGCATGACGGGCTGCGGAGACCTTCCTGCTGCCTCAACCCGCGACTGCCAGTCGCGAATGATTTGCGCCTGTAGAACGGTATGACGTGGATAGATCATCCAGCCATCCCCGTTCTGCGCGATCCATTCGGGGTTTTGTTGACTTCCCCCTGTAACTAACAACGGCAACTTTCCCGATGCCGGTTTGGGAAGCATATCTATGTCGCCGTTCGGGCTACCAAAAGCATTATCAAAATCTGGTTGCTCGTCGCTCATGCGTCTGATGTAGTCAAAGCACTCTCGGAAACGTGCCCCTCGATCCGCGAACGGGATGTTGAGCGCCGGGTATTCATCCGGACGGTCGCCGGAAGCCACTCCAAGGATCAATCGTCCGCCCGAAAGGACGTCGGCAGTTGCTGCGGCTTTGGCAACGTGAGCCGGATGTCGTAAAGGCAGAATGATACTCGCCACCCCAAGAGCGATCCGGTCTGTTAGTCCGGCCAGCAGCCCAAGATAAACGAACGGATCGTAGGTCTGTCCCGCGTCGCCAAATGACGGAACATTGAAGGGCACATCTCGTAACCAGACTGCGGAGAACCCGAGTGCTTCGGCGAGCTGAACACGTTCAATGTGGCGGTGCATTTCCGGTACAGGACCCTTGGTGTAGTTCTCAATTGGCACGACCAGACCAAGGCTCAACCGGTTTACGCGGAACACGGAGTTGTATCCTCGATTGATAGACTGGAATCCGGTTGTGTCGAAGTTCGCCTCCAGTGTCATCTCGCAAAGCCTCCGAATGGTTTCGGCCGTTGTTGATGATGCCTTACAATTCTCAATTTTCAACAACCACTTTACCCATAGCTTGTCCACTCTCTAAGCGAGCATGGGCTTGTCCAACTTCTTTAAGGGAATAACGCTTTTCATCAAGCACAGGTTTGAGGCTGCCAGACTCAACAATCTGAGTTAAGTTACGCAAAATCTCCCCATGTGCTTCTCGTTTAAAATTATGCAGCATGGGAATTAACATAAATACGACATGCAACGACAATCCCTTAAAGTGGGCCACAGTTAAGTCCAGCTCACATAAGGCAACGGTAGAGGCAATTTGACCATTGAATGCAGCTGCCTCAAATGAGTTCGCCATATTTGCACCGCCAACAGAATCGAACACCAAATCAAATCCTGACCCATTGGTATGTTTGGCAACGTACTGCTCAACCGTTTCAGTTTTATAGTTGATGGCAGTTGCCCCCAGTTGTTCGATCAATGCCAATTGTTTTTCACCGCCACCCGTCGAATACACTTTGGCACCAAAATGTTTTGCCAGCTGCAAAGCCACATGGCCAACGCCACCAGAACCACCATGCACCAGAACTTTTTGGGCCTGCTTGATACCTGCTCGAGTCAAACCTTCGTAGGCAGTAATGGCAACCAATGGCAATGCCGCGGCTTCTCGCATCGACAAGTTCTTTGGCTTATGGGCGATTAAGTTGCGATCCGCCACTATGTATTCAGTCAATGTGCCGGGTAAACCTGCTAACCCACCTGCACAACCATATACTTCATCGCCGATTGAATATTCTTTAACACCGTTGCCGACTTCCTCAATCTCGCCGGCAAAGTCGGTTCCTAAAATGGCCGGCGTATCAGGCGATAACGGTAACTCTTTACCCATTTTTCGAATCATGGTATCAACGGCGTTTACGCTTGATGCCGCGATCTTTACGAGAACATGACCGGTTTTTACTTCAGGTTTTTCAACTTCCGTCGCTTCAAATACGGCGTCTTCGCCATAGGCATTCACAAGCATGGCTTTCATGGCGTGTCCCCTTCCTAATGAATGCAGCTGAGTAAGATCGTCTTGGACTTTTCCGAGCTGCTTATTAATGTTATGTCTAACATACGGAAAAGCTAAATGTTCAACAAGTACGCACATAAAATTTGAATGTTGGGTGGTCTCTGTTCTCCTGGAATTTGTTTAAGCTACCCTGGAGTTATTTTTTGCTTTATGGCCCCAATTCGAGCTCAGCCGTCCTGCCCAATCGGCACGCCGTCTGTACAGTAAACGTCTTATTGAGTTCGAGCGGGACCTGATCGCGCAGCACGTAATAGCAAGCCAGTGGGAGTTTATGAGCCACCGCCTTGATGGCCACCACCCCATGCGTCTGAACCTCCCGATTTAAACCAGTTTAAAAAGGGAAGATTTGGGGTCGGTGAATTGACTATCCGGAGGTGTTTTCCCAACAATAGGCAGGAAATTTGCGTTGAAATTTCTTTCCATTCTTTCTGATTAAGGAACTCACTATGTTTCAAAAATTTCAAAGGACACGCCAAGCGCTCATCGTCAATCATTCACCAAATGCATTGTTTCAACACCGTCATGTTATGACGCTCAAGGTATGTTTCTTGACTTTGATCTTGGGAGTCGGCTTGTTTCTTCAACCTATTTTGTTACCTATGCCGGCCTTTTCTGAATCGGAAGAGGTTTATCCGGAGGGTGATCAGGAATATTTTAAAGCCCTTCTAGAACTCGAAAAAGACGAGGAGTATGAAAAATTCCTGCTTCAAAGTGTTTCATACGCGGGTGATAAGAAAGTGGATTATATTGACTATAAAGGTGTCAGACCCACTATCGATGCACAAGGAGCCGACCCTGCTGATACTGAGGCGGAGGCCGCTCATTTCAGGAAACAAACATACGAAGCTATGCGCAACCTGGATTGGTTTAGGAAAAATAATTATCAAAATTTCATCCGAAACGTTGGGCAGAATATTTATCCTTTGATCATTGCGAGTGACTATGAACCGGGAAAAGAGGG
>BQIY01000112.1 GCA_021604265.1 Nitrospirales bacterium | reverse complement strand
AGTTTAGGAACGGATTGGCCTCTTCGATTTGTCTACCTGTTTGACTATTCCTCAGGAGACCCAAATCCAAGAAAAAACTTTGACTTTTTATTCGCGAAACGCCGAGCAGAATACGGGCCAACCGGAATTTTGGGAGTCATCTTTCCATCGAATATTCTTTCACCCATTGGATTTCGTGCAACCCTCCAACCAACTTCCACAATTAAGTTGATGGCATCTCATCGCACCTTCTGGCTGGCCGATGGTCGCGGCCCTTTCGTTGGTAGTGGTCTACAAGACCCTACTGGTCGAGCCGGCACCTTTCTCGGAAATATGTTTGATACTTCTGTGAATTGGGCTCCTCAATCCGGCTATTTACGACATACGTCCTTCCAAGTGGGGTATACACGCTTTTTCAAAGGCTCCTATTTTGCTCGGGTTCCACAAAGTCCGGGCACGGCTGATGTGAATTATGTGTATACCATGGCCGTTATTACCTTCTAACCATTCGAACCAATCGTCGTTCGTATCTCGTCAAAAACTACAAGACTTCTTCCACAAAATACGAGCATCGAACGGCGAATTTCGCGTTTCGACGAACGGTCGACCATTCACAAAGAACAAGTCAAAGGAACAGTGCTGGCTGGCTCCTTCCAAATCTCCCTTGAATAACCAAAAGCAACTGTACATGACTTGCTCTGCGAAAACTGTCACAAACCTTTCGAGGCGTAATGACATTAATATTAAAAATATAATCTCAGAGGCCTTTCTCATTCACATCAATTTCCACTCACATGTTACTTCCTGCTCGTTCAATCTCTGAAGATACAGCTTAGCTTCGCACCATCCAGCAAGTGCGTCTCCGCACATATGAAAGCTTGGACTTCTTGAAGAGGAGAAAAATGAACGCCATAACATTTACTAAATATACGAATTTCAAATGAAATGTTGAGGTTTAGTCAATTTGTCCTCAACTGGAATCAATCTTGCGTTTTGTCAACATCAGATCAGCTTAGGATCAGAAACGGACTTCAAGAAATGTGGCATACATGAAAGAGAGTAAACCCGAAGAAAACATACAAATTTTGATAGGTTCGCCGGTTCACAAATTCGTCGCTCTTCGGAGCCTTACTACGCGAATTTTTCAGAATTTCGTTCGACAGATATTTCCATTCTATCTACAAAAGACAGAGCTTGACCTTTCTGCACTATGTAGAAAAATTCTACCTGCTGGTTTTGGTTCATCCCACTCAAAGATGGATGACATCTTAATTTCAATTCAAACTTATACGCCTAGCCTTCAGCTGATCGAGACATCAGATTCACCTTTTCAGGAACAAAACCTCTCCACCAGCGAATGGCCTAGATTGCAAATTTCTTTAGGACAAGGAGCAATTCATGCTTGAGGACTTTATCTATAACTTTACCCACAACTTATTCAAACCGCTGCTGCTCTTTTTCTATATGGGTTTCTTGGTGCCTTTGCTTAAAGTCCCGTTTGAATTTCCGAATGTTCTGTATAAAAGTATCTCAATATATCTGTTGATCTCCATCGGCTGGCATGGCGGAGAAGAATTGGCAATGTTAGAAGCCGTCGACCTCCAGCATGCGCTTGGATTCATGATCGTCGGCTTCATCACGAACACGATCATTGGGACCATTGCCTATTTCTTCCTCCGAAATATGACCAAGCTTCGGCAAATCGATGCGGCAACCGTCGCAGGCTACTACGGCTCAGACTCAGCGGGAACATTTGTCACTTGTGTTGGAGTGCTAGCCGCCGCCAATATCGCCTTTGCGGCCTATATGCCTGTTTTGCTTGCTGTGATGGAAATCCCTGGCTGTCTTGTTGCCCTCTTCCTCGTCTCACGACTTCGTAACTCAGGACAGATGGACGCCTTCGGTAACATGCCAGGAGAACCAGACTACGACCCCAGTACTCGCCCTAGTATAAGCGCTCCTATGCATACTGAACGTATGGAAAGTCATGATGAGAAAGGGGAGCACCAACCGACAGCCCCCGTTTATGCAAAATCTGTCGGTGCCGCTGCGGCATCGGACTTTCAACAACCCCCGCCTCAAAGCGTGTTCAGTAAAAAAGTCTTACACGAAGTTTTCTTTAATCCAGGCCTATACTTATTGTTTGGTGGAATTTTAATTGGATTCATCGGCCGGCTGCAGGGGGTCAAGGTCACCGAGGTCGACGATAAGTTTTTTGTCGTCTTATTCCACGGAGTTCTGAGTCTCTTTCTCTTGGAAATGGGAATGACGGCTTGCTCACGACTCAAAGACTTGAAGAACGCAGGATCAGGTTTCATCGTATTTGCATTGCTGCTTCCAAATGTCTTTGCAATGATCGGTATTCTCGTGACGCATGCATACAGCATGGTACTCGGTCATCCATTCGAGGTCGGAACGTATGCGCTCTTTGCAGTGCTGTGCGGAGCTGCATCATACATCGCTGTTCCGGCGGTTCAGCGACTTGCCATTCCTGAAGCAAGCCCTACTCTTCCATTGGCCGCTTCCCTTGGATTAACATTTACCTACAACGTCACAGTCGGCATTCCTTTATATATTATGCTGGCCACCGCAGTCATCTCAGTTATGCCGGTAAATTAGAGTCAAGGCCTTACAAAGCAAGTGAGCAAAGCAAGGATGCAATGTACGAATAAAAGATGGCACGATTAGAGAGAGCAATACATATCTTGCCTCGAAGATCGACGTGACTGATAAGGATGACATGTGAAATTCGTGAGAATGTCTCCTCTAATAGCTCTTCTATCCTCGCATGACACAGGATTAGAAATCGGGCAATTAATTGTCTGACAACACTATTCAGTGTTGTAAACGGATTTTTTTGTCTGACGTATCATCCTTTTTCCAGGACTCTTGCAGAGACTTGAAAGAAGAAGCACAGAACGTTCTGATCGGGTCGTGAAGATTACTGACGAGCTATGATTACTCGAAACTGAAGAACAGCATCAATGCTCACTTTTTACCCTTCGATTACGGGATAACAACAATAGAGAGAAAAGAGTCAGGGAATCACACGATAAAAACCTTCGACATCAAAACTCAAGCCACTCATGGCATACATAGAATTCATTCTCTTTCCAAAAAACTTCATTCAATCTATAGATATTGACCAAAATACGGATGGTAGAAGATCAGCATGGGAAGGAGCGTGGCACGGCAACAATAGACCAGCTTGCCATCACTCACTTTTCAGCACGTGGACAGTTACAATAACGTGAGCATGGAGTTGGAGAATTCAGGCCACTAGCAGTGTTTTAGGCATCACATTCAATTTTGTGAGTTTTTCTAAGTCATCTTTAACCACAACGTACGGTGTATCCGTCCAAATCCATGTTTGATTGCTGGGACCATGGATTTGAACACCCGTAAAGACGGCATACGATACAGGATCATTATCAACCGTCAAATAGATCATACGTTCGAGATCTTCTCGAATGGCACTATGCGCAATTTTGGTCAATGTGACTAAATCAGGCACTTCCCCATAGCGGATTTTTTTTAACATTCGTTGTTTTAAGAGACTAAGCTCAATGTCATCAGAGTCAAAACCCAGAGTGATTGAGCCACTGGCCAGTTCTTTTTGTAATCCGAACAGTGCTCCACAGGCATGTGAGACATCCTTTCGACCAGTTCGGTAACAATTTCCAATTGTCCCTTCAGCATCAATGCTAATATGCGGAAAAGCAAAGTACACAACTCGTTCTACACCATCTTCATTTGGTGAATGATGACTGGCCGCCTTGAATCCAGTTTTCCCTAAATACAACATCCCCGCTAAGCTGGAAAAATCAAAGACATGGGTCCAAGCCTCTTCGATTTCTTCTACTAAATTACGCGTAAGTTCATCACGGCACACACTGGCACACACAATGGTATTTGACGCATGAAATCCATAATCATGTAAGGCCTCGGATGTTCGCTGCACATAATCTGAAGAAAGCATTGCGCCAGGAAAATGAATTGCCACCGTTTCTAGAAAACTCATCTACACGACCCTCTCTTCCTTCGTTGTACTGTGTTGGAATAAGATTCTCATAGTCATGTTTCATTCCATGCTGCATAAGTGAATCATCACAATCTCTACTATTGAGCAAATCTCATTCCAAAGTCAGTTCTTTCACAAACAACCAAAAACACGAAGGAAAGTGACTCTCAGAGAACAATTCACCTCGGAAACTCCAGTCTCTTCAAAGTGAATTGATTTTATTCGCACAAGTGAACTGAGCGTTTTCACTCGATTCCACTTTTTTATGTCATGCACCCGTGGCGACACCCGCCACTCTTCTCTAAAACAAACTACCTGAGTGCTGAATCTGTGCAATTCAGCTATTGACGAAACCGGAAGAGTTCAACTTGCGGGAGCATTGAATCAACACACACAGCACTCCATCTCCGCTGACGATATAAAAAAGCAAGGAAGACAGCATGACTCATTCTCGAAAATACGGTTGAGTTCAACTCACGATGAGTCCTTCATTGTAGAAAATCACCGAGTTCCTATATAATCTCATCGCTTTTCCCGCAATTCAGTAAATAGCCTTATAAATAAATCATGAATCATCATGACAGCCCATGATTTACCAAGGGCTTTTTTCATGCAATACCCCAAGAAACTCAATACGCATCCATTCGGAATTTAAAGTGAAATAGATTGACCCATTTATGGAACGGTTGCGGAAATACTTTAAAGATTTTAATTTCAAAGAGAATCTTCAGGGGCTAGGCAGCCATGTACGCGGGGACATTTTAGCGGGCGTTACCGTTGCCATGGTGGTCCTTCCGATGGCCCTCGCCTTTGGAGTGGCGTCCGGCCTTGGGGCTATTGCCGGTATGTGGTCTGCCGTCGCAGCGGGACTAGTAGCCGGCCCCTTAAGCGGATCAGCTTGGTCGGTCGGTGGGCCGACAGGACCGATCACCATTCAGATCCTGACTGTCGCCCAAACCCATCCATTGCCAGATGGGACACCAGATCTGACCTTTATTTTTACGACAATTGCCTTAGCCGGTTTTATTTTGATTGTGCTGGGCCTCTTGAAACTTGGACAGTTCATCAAGTTCACCCCGTATTCGGTCATATCCGGATTTATGACCGGATTGGGCATTCTGTATATGCTTCTCCAGCTCAATCCATTTCTTGGTCTGCCCGGCGTCAAAAGTATTACGACCGCCATCACGGAATTGCCCTGGAGTCTCGTCCATGCATCACCGGCGGCAATGGGCATTGGGGTTCTCACGCTACTGATCGTGATCGCCTGGCCGAAAATCTCACCGGTGCCTTGGTTGCCAGGCCCGTTAATTGGATTGTTTGCTGGCACCATTGCCACGGTCTCCTTGGGGTTAGATATCCCTAAAATAGGCGATATACCGACCGGGTTACCGTCCCTCTATCTCCCAGACCTGACGCTCATTGAAACCGCCTTTGTACCCGCCGCAGCCTTGGCCGGCCTCTGTATCTTCGATAGCCTTCTAACCTGCCTGATCATCGATAATATGACAGGCACCCATCACAACAGTGATCGAGAACTCGTCGCGCAAGGTTCGGCCAATTTGTTTTCTGGACTCGTGGGAGGATTGGGTAGCTCCACTAATACCATGCCAAGTGTCGTGAATATTCAAAGCGGAGCGCGCACTCGATTAGCCTCGATCACGATGGGCCTCGTCTTACTGTCATTCATACTCGGCCTTGGCCCTCTGGCCGCTTCGATTCCACTTTCCGCATTAGCAGGAATTCTCCTGAAAGCCGGATATGATATTTTAGATATGCGGGTTCTGCCTGTAGTCCGTCGCCTGCCCACATCTGACCTTTTGGTGTTTGGATTAGTAGTCTTTATGACGGTGTTTTGGAATTTACTCTCTGCCATGGCCATTGGACTGGCCGCCGCATTTTTTCGTTTTGTCAAAGACCAGGCTGATCGGTATCTGGCTGATCTGGACCGACGGAATGAAGAGGTGCAGCAAGAAGAGGAAGATCTTATTTTTGCCTTTGCGAGAGACCATGCCAGGCAAATCAGTCAGAATGGGGAAAATAGAGGAGAGATCAGCGGTCGGTTCGAGAATATCGTTCGAGATCGAATTGTCTTTGTCCGGCCTCATGGACCATTATTTTTTGGTGCCATCGATTGGCTAAACGAAACAGTCGAACACCTTGAAGGAAAAGATGTTCTTATTATTCGATGTAAATGGCTTGATGAATTGGATTTGTCAGGAGCCTATGCATTAGGCGATTTAATTGAAGCCGCGAATTGCCGAGGAGTGGAGGTGCTGACTGCTGGGATGTCTCCTCGAACTCGACAGGTTCTCGCCGACCTCAATGAACTGTCCAGACTCAAAGAAGAGCATATCTGTTCACATTTTAATGAAACACTCGAGAAAGCTGTCAAGATTATTGAACAGAAAACTCTCGCCGCAGACTCCAACTGATCCCACCTTGCCACTCACATTACGCACATAACAAATCAAGAGACATACCAGTGAAGTGACGCTAGGGAGGTCAAAGAGTAGGAATTACCATATCGAGGCCAAAGCTTACACGACGATCAGATCACAAAGTAATAAGAGAAGGTAGAAGGGTTGACGGGGAACTGACTGGGGGCATACTTAATTCAAATTCTAGACATGATCGCCCATGTTATCAATAGGATGAGTGTAAATGCTTCCATGTGACACCTCCCTGATTCTTTTACCTAAGGCAGTGGCTCGTTTAACGCTAACACTGCAAAAAGCAAAGTAAATGCCAGATAGTGCACGGTCAATAATTGGATATATCTATAGGCGTTTCAAGCACTTGCATGATCAAGGACTATTCGTGTCATACCGCATCCTTGAGGACTGTGCGATTTTAATAGTCTCACTCGTACATAACCGCACACCGTTGTATTCGATAAAACTTCCGATAGGCTACCCGCATTGCCTCAAAATCGCAGCAAGCGAGACAGCCATATTCAGCTATATGCGTCAAATGGCTGTTCTGGTTCTTTTTTATTCATGCGACTAACGTTATCAATATTTAAA
>BQIY01000111.1 GCA_021604265.1 Nitrospirales bacterium | reverse complement strand
CGAAGGGCATTGGGGACTGTATGATGCGCAAGGTCAGCCGAAAAAAGCTATTGAGTCCGTGACACCGTGAAAATACCTATGAGACCAAATACATCGCTTATCTTTGCCTTGATCGTGATGGCGGCCTGCATGTTCTCGTCTCCTGTTTCAGCCACGATGGGGGGAATTGCCAATATTGGGCCGGTCCTTGCCTCAGGAGATTCTTCTACGGCCATACGTGAGTATGTTGAGCTAAAACAATCTGGAAGATTATGGGTGGGCCGACCTAATCATGAGTTAGTGTCGATGCTGACGCTGTATGCTCCGGGTCTGACGAAGGGGCATCTGATTCTACGAGAGCTTACGACTTCAGAAGGCAAACAGACATTGCTGTTGACTGCACCCGAAGCTGTGACTGCGCATGTGCAACGTGTGACGCTCTACTTTCAAGGATTACCCGAAACGATGGTGTTATTCGAAGAGGTCGATGGGGAGTGGAAGAAACGGTTTCCGCAAGCCATGACGATTGATTCACGGATCGACGGTACGATTTCAACACAGGCAATCAGGGCGTTTTCGGTAAAGAACTTAGGGTTTTACTGGCTACTCGAGCCGGCCACTGCAATGCCTGCCGTTTTTTATACTCCTCTAGCGACATCCGCCATGACATTGATGGGTGGCGAATTGACGCGAGGCCTTATGCCCTCAATTTTGGCAATTATGTTGCTCCTCGTGTTTGGAGCCGTATCACGGTATATCCACAAAACGTCGAAACTCCGAGAGCTGTAACATGGTCTGGTCGGCGACATTCCTCTTCGCAATTCAACTCGCCTGTCTTTCAGTGTTTTTTGCATTCGCATTCTTTAATTATTTGTATGCGTTTGCCAGTCTACGAAAACCTCATATTTTACGAGTTCCCCATCAAGCCGACGAAGTTGCGGTGGTGGTGGTCGCGTACAATGAAAAATATGTACTGGAACGAACGTTGAAAGGGTGTGAACAGTTGACGTATCCCAATCGTTTTACTGTTCTGGCTGATGATTCGACAGATCCAGAGATTATCAAACAGATACGCCAGTTTGCGATAAGGCGGGGTTGCACACAGCTTCTCCAGCATCCGTTTACTCAGGAAGTGGTGACAGAGTCTGGGGAGGTCCGCCACGAACCGATTGAAATTTGGGAATCAAAAGATTTTGTCCTATTCCATCGACCATCCAAGGATGGCTTTAAGGCAGGGAGTCTTCGAAAACTTCAGGCGTATCTCGAACGGCGTGGCACGAAATTTATGTACTTATTGGACGCGGACTGGAAACCTCAATCCGATGCCTTAGAACGAACGCTCGAAGTTGTGCAGGCTCAGGATGACATTGCGTTTGTGCAAACAAAACGTGTGGCATTTCCCTATGGCATGAATGTCTTTCAAAAGTATGTTTCGTTGTCTGAAGAAGGCTGTTATTACGTGGATTTTGAAGGACGTCAAGTCCTTGGACATCCAACGTTGTTTTCCGGATGCTGTACGATGTTTCGCTTGGCTGCCGTGGTGCAAGTTGGTGGATTTACCCCTGGGCATTTGACGGAGGATATCGATCTCACGAACCGTTTTTGGTTAGCTGGCTGGAAGGGTGTCTACCTGGGAAATGTGGTCAATTATGGAGAGGTCCCATTTACGCTCAATCATTTCCGGCGGCAACAAGAACGCTGGTGCACGGGAACTGCGAGAGTGTTACGAGAATATTTTTGGGCCATCGTCAAGTCTGATAAGTTGACTGTGGGCGCGAAATTATCGGCGCTCCGTCAGAATGCTTACTATACAACTCCGATGTTAACCGGCACAGCGATTCTTCTTGGTATGGTTACGG
The DNA here is from genome assembly GCA_021604265.1 of Nitrospirales bacterium. Next base: position 5,216 of record BQIY01000111.1, on the reverse strand, counting down.
TCTGGTGGCTTGCAGCAGGGTGGAATTCCTATGAAGTCGAATATTACCTGTATCTGCTTAGCCTGGTGAAGTTTCCGTTTATCATTGTGATTAGCCTGTGCTTGCTCTCGAATCTCATTGAACCGTTTGTGATGATTGTGTTTAAAAAACATTCCTACCGTGACCTTTTTCATTTTCCCATGATGTTGTGGTACGGCTGGAGTGTCATTCTTACTTATATCGCGGCGAACTTGAAAGGGCTTTTTCACGTACAATTAGATTGGTTTCGAACTCCAAAGTTTCTGCGTCATCGGGTGGGCCAACTTTCGAGTAGTCCCCTTTCTGTGCGGGTCATGAATCTTTCGGTCTGTATGACTTTTATGACTTTTTATTTTGCGGAAGGGTGGGTGTTTGGATGGTTTGATACATGGGGCCTCCTGTTGGTTCCGGCATTTCTCATTGCTTCCGTGAAATAGGAGGCTCGTACTTATACTATTCGTTTAATACTGTGCTCCATCTAGATGAGATCGTCGCTTCATACCTTCTCGCCATTTGGAGATGAAGTGAAAGGTAATCATATGATTCAAGTTCCAGGTATACGCATTATCTGTATGTGTTTATCATTATTCTTTAATTTTTCGGGTTTCGCACAAGCCGAAACGTCTTCTGAACATTTTCATGGCTATGCATCGAATGAAGAGACCCAAAAGTCCGTCACCATCACCAATCCGAAACATCATGCCGTCGTTGGCGATGATGTCACACTGTTGGGCAAATATTCCGAATCCATCATGGAGGATGTTTGGGTGATTATCTGGCCGGAGAAGACTGCTGGCGTCGGATGGCCTCAATACGGAAATCCTGAATTGGGAACGCCCGTCAATAAAAACCAGGGACATTGGTCAGTCAATGCGCACTTTGGCGACCCTCCACAGAGTTTTGTGATCTCGGTGTATACCGCTTCTTCATCTGCCTCCCTATTTCTTCAACAGCAGTACGAACAGGAGTCCAAGGAAGGCAAAGCCTATCCAGGAATACGGCAAACTGATCTGCCCGCTGGCCTCATTGAACAAGAGAAGGTTACGGTCACAAAAGGGGTGAAACACAACTATCTGAGTGAGTCAACGCCATTATTGAAAAGTATTCAGGAGGACCTTGCGCAAGAAGAGGCTAAGACAGGATTCACCTACTATAAAGATGAATATAGTAACAATGAAGTCTACTTCTGGTCTGAGATTGCTGGGTGGATGGTTGTTGACTCGATTGACCGCACCTATACCAGGCAAGAACCGGTCAAGCACATTTTAGATCTTGGGTGCGGGTTTGGGACATTACTGGCCTATGCATCGACGGTTTTCGGTGCAGACGGAGTTTGCTTTGACATCCATGATTACTTTGGAGCCTACGGCATCAATAGTTTTAATAAGAAATACAATTTGACACATGTTCAAGGCGATATTGAACGTGGGCCTCTCCCCGGCCCGGAACAATTCAGTGTCATCATTATGACCGAAGTCATGGAGCATCTAAATTTTCAGCCTGTTCCAACTTTACGGAAAATCTATGATGTTCTTGCACCAGGAGGGTCGTTCTTTCTCTCGACACCTGATGCTGACATTGGATGGGGCCGTAATTATAAGCATTATCAAAATCTTTCAGATCTCCCCGAACTCGATGACCAAGTCGAGTGGATTGATGATCATATTTGGCACTATAACACTGAGGAATTGACAATGGTTTTAGAACAAGCGGGATTTACGATTAAGAAGATTGATCGTTCTTATAACCCAGCGAAGGAGGGGTATGGAAATTTCAATGTTTGGTTAACGAAGTAGAATCTTGCACCGAGATTCTGAGCTAGGTTATTTCCGTGCGATCCTCACGATGTTGGACTTGCTCTCGGCTCGTGGCCAGCCGGGAAGCACGAGTCCTTCTTGGAGTGAATCGGTCGGATTCGCGACCGCTCTGAGGTCAAAAACTTTTCCGATATGAGACACCCCTTTCCCTCCAAGGTAGATGCGCGTTTCCCACTCTCCATTCTTGTGTATCGTGGGTTTAGGCTGAATCCAAAAATTTCGAGTTTCCAGAGGACGGACAACAATCCAGACATCGGCCAATGGTTGGGATACCCGGCCAGTGACAATTGTTCTCCACTCACCGACATCTCCATTACTGGGTGTAGTAATTTCTAGTGATATAGCCGGAGGATGTAGTTGATCATCAGCCAAGGCCGTCATCCAGCACGTGAAGATTAGCAGTAAGCCGTAGCCAAACCAGTTTTTACGCATAGTCTCTGTCTATAGCCATTTCAGTTATACCGAATTGATAAAATCTCAATTTACTGAATTTTGAACTACACTACGTCATATATAAGATCAGTTGCTAATAGAAATTTCATGCGGGTGCAACCTTCCAATGCTTGAGACACAGTATTATGCTGTCTAGGCGACTTTGAATCAACAGGTCAGTGAGCAGGCAGAGTTCCCCCATGGCTGCCCAAGCAACTCTACCAAGGGTGTGCAATAACCGTCGCCGAGGCGACTTTGAATCAACAGGTCAGTGAGTAGGCGGAGTTCCCCCATGGCCGCCCATTCAACTCTACGGGCGTTGCCACTAAGGGCATTGATGATCAGAATATTGTATCTCTAGTGATTCTCGGCCATGATTGAAACGGCTAAGTCAATGAAGTGTTGAGCCTTCGTGGCCTAGGCACCTTCTGAAAATTCGTTAGACTTGTATAGTCAAAAGACGTAATACGAATCCGACATTGTGCGTTAAAAATATGCACAAACTAAAACGTAAAGAGAACGATGAGAGCCTCGCAATATCCTGGGTTGTGCTCCAAACTCGTCAACAGGTGGGAAACTTCTTTGTTTTATAAGAGCACATATTGAGTCAAGGAAATATAAACAACAGTCAAGGTCTTTTCAATGCATATGTTCGAGAACCGGTGTCCAGGCAGGGGTCAGTACGACAGGAAGCAGTAAAAAGTAACAGATGGCTCCCATGGTCAGCGTTGTACTTATTCCAAAGGCAAGGCTCGTTGAAACGGCCACGATGGAGGCAAGTACGCTTGCCGCACCACTGATACCCCAGAACCATGGTGTTGGTGTTCGATCAATGGCAGAAACCAATCGCATCCCCGTCGGAAATCCAAATCCCATCAAGATTCCTGCCGGAGCAATCGTGGCCATGCAGAGAATCACTCGATGAGAAAGGCTCTGACTGCTAAATGCAAGGAGCAAATCAGGAAGCCAATAAGGAAGGGCGATAAGATACCCCCCAGTCATGAGCGCCCATGTTGTAAACTTCCAGTCTCGGTCGAGAAGCCATTTATCTGAAAGAAAACTCCCGATTCCATTAGACAAGATCAGTGTACATAACACGACGCTCAGGGAGACGGTCTGCCCAAGGAACAGACTCATCCATTGCAATAAACCGATTTCTACGACCATGAACCCCGTCCCGAGAAGGAGGAAATAGACGGTGCCGCCGCCAATTAGTTTTTTTCCTGCCTTCTTGATTGCTCCGCGAAGTGGCATCACGATCGTTAAAAGAACCAAGGTCATTGCCACCATGAACAGCACGAGCAATGTGACCATCGCAATCAGGTTACCATAACGTATTCCACCGACCTGTGCCCCATGATTGAATAAATTTTTTGCGACAGATAGTGCTTCAACTGGTTTGTATAACGGGAGATGATTGAAAAAGAAGGGTCGGTTGTCAGTTGCCGGTGTCAGATCGAATTCTTGGTTTGACGTATAGTCATTGAGCTCGTCTCGTCCTTTGGCTGTGACGATGGCCTCAAACAGCCCAAAGCTGGATTCGGCCGACGGATGAACGAACATGCCGTAGCGGTAGCGGGATATTGTTTTGTTTAACGCTGTTAGATCACGAGGGGAAAAGGGTTGGCGCGCAATAAGGAGGGTCGCGATGCGGCCTGATGTTGCCAAAAAGATATGGCGTTCCGGCTCGGATATTCCTAGATCCAGTAGGGCGGCTACTGCCAAGCTTAACATTCGAGCGGTTTCTTCTGGATGTTCTTGAGTGAACCAGGAACTCACGGAGAAAAGCCCTTGAGGGTTGAGCCGGTTGAGAAAAATTTTCCAGGCTTCGACGGTATATAAACTGTTTTCACTGAGTGAATGAGATCCCGCAATTGCTGCCATCCAGGTATCGTTCGGTGTCATTTGAATCACATCATATGTCTCATCGGTATGAAGAAACCAACTTCGTGCTTCATCCTGTACGAAGGTAACACCTTCAAGTTTAGCCATATTGGTAAAATTAGCAAAATTGGGTTCTTGGGTGAGCAGTTTGAGCAATATGGGATTCTCCTCGACTCCCGTGATATCGCGATATCCGAAGACCGCTGCTGAAAGAATATCTCGTCCACCACCGACTCCAATGACAGCGGCTCGTTGACGGTCAGGCAAATGATACACAAGGTTTGCGACATCATATTTTAAAAATTCGACGTCCTTTAGGTTTCCTGTGAATCGAAGAGCCACGGTACTTGCATCCCCATCAATGTGCAGTCTTCGTTGTTCGATATTCAGGCCATCCATGGAAAATCGAGGAGAAGGTCCCCATAAATCAGGTGTCGTTGGATCCATGGGATACACCGCAATGCGTGAAAGGCTATTCCACTCGAGAAACAGAGGATTTTGAGGGCCTTCGAAACGACCTTTGACTACAAGAGGCTGAAATCCATAATCGGACAACCCGTTAAAAATGGCGCACAATAATAATAGTGTGAATATCGTAATTCGATGTCGAAACATCGTATGAAATGACGGAAGAATTCGCGGAGTGGTTCCAATCCCAGAACTCGCAAAACACAAAGCCCCTGCTGCAGCAATGCATGAAACCCAAAGAATCGCCGATGGCGCATCAGTATGATCGAGAAGGAATAAGACGGCCAAACAACCGGCCGCGGCTCCTGCTAAATCTATTGCATAAACACGTCCGATAGGAAGGCGGCTGCGAGTTAAGGCGATGCTCACGACGATACCGGAAAATACAAAAGGGATGGCTAGGCACAACGCGAGCTCTATCCACGTCCAAACGGAATTGATCGAATACCAGACGACAGGGGCTAAGGTCATTTGGATCATAAAACACAACCCCGTCGTGATGGCGAACGCCGCACTATAATGCGCTAAGTCGAATGAGAAGGTTTGGTCAGTAAAACGATCACGATGCACGTAGACCCACACCGCTCCTGCCGTCAG
>BQIY01000110.1 GCA_021604265.1 Nitrospirales bacterium | reverse complement strand
GCCTGTAAACTTTTCAGGCGGAACTCGTGAACTCCTGAAAGACGAACAGGGCATCTTTCTAGAAATTGGTCCAGGGCAAACGCTCAGTACGCTCGTGGCACAACATCGTGAAAAATCACCAAACCACGTGGTTGTGTCATCTTTACCCCATGCGAAACAAACAATTGATCAGCATGAATACCTACTCACGACATTAGGGAAATTATGGGTTTCGGGGAAGACTATTAATTGGAGGGCTCTGTACGATGATGCGATGCCCACACGAATCCCGCTTCCCACGTATCCGTTTGAGAGGAAACGATACTGGGTAGACAAGGAGGATTCCCCTATTACCACGAAGTCGCCGCCGCGGACTTCAGTAATAAAAACTTTGGAAGACTCCGCAGCGCGTTTAAGCGAGCGCGTGTCAAATGGCATACAGTCTACCGGGATCGATCACGCACTCGCACATGAAGAGCACGATGAGATTGTTCAAATTTTACAACGTCAGGTTCAAATCATGAGGCGGCAGTTGGATGCATTGGAAGGCCGGGGGTAGAGTATTTTCTGCGTAAGCGGGAACGACGGTTCTCTTTAGAAGGTATAGACGGGATGCTTACTCCATTATCATCGAGCGTTACTCGTTCGTTGCATCACTGATGCAGCATAGCTCGTGGTTTTTTAACGTGAGGAAGACATGATATCCACCATTGATGTCGATGGCAATGCTCGCCACCGCTATTTGTTTTCAACGATTAAAACCGTTTTAGCTGATTTATCAGGAGTGGATCTTGATGCACTTGATCACACAAACACGTTTCTTGAGCATGGGTTTGATTCGCTGTTCCTCATCCAATTGAGCACGGCTATCAACGCAAAATTGGGCGTGCATATTTCCTTTCGTGTACTCATCGAAGAGATCGATACCGTTGAAAAACTTGTACGATATCTCGACGCCAACGTGTCCGAGGAAGTCTTTCCCACACCTGAAGAAGAAACGACACCACAATCTGACGAACCCATGGTGCAAGCAGACCTTCTACACGATTCGAGATCTGTCAACATGGCTCAGAACGTGTCGGCGCCATCGGCTTCGCATGCTGCCAGAAACGGTCATGGAGTCGAATCACTCATATCCCAACAACTGGAGTTAATGGCGCATCAGTTGACGATCTTGAAACGTGGAGGGCATGGGATTCTTGCCGCTGATGAGGCCCTGCCGTCTGAGCCACGGCACCACCCCGTGAATGCGCACGAGTTAGCAGGTAGACCGACGACACGAGCTTCGAAGGAAACGAGGGCGTCGGAGGGTAATCCATTTGGTGCTATTGCCCGCATCACGCGGGGAAAACCAGAGGCCTTGTCTTCGACGCAACAACAATGGTTGGACGCGTTTATTCAACGTTACAATCAACGAACGAGGCTCTCGAAGGCCTACACCGAAGAGCATCGCCCACACATGGCTGACCCTCGCGTCGTGACTGGATTCAAGTCGAAAATCAAAGAACTCATTTACCCTATCGTTGTCGATCGGACGGAGGGATGCCATATTTGGGATCTGGATGGTAATGAGTATGTTGATGCTCTCAATGGGTTTGGTTCAAATTTTTTTGGTTATCAACACCCGAAAATTACTCAGGCTGTTGTTGATCAATTGTGGCGAGGTACGGAAATTGGTCCTCAGTCTCCGCTCGTGGGTCATTTGGCGAAAATGATCTGCCGATTCACCGGGATGGAACGCGCGGCCTTTTGCAATACGGGTTCCGAGGCAGTGATGGGTGCTATGCGCATGGCGCGGACTGTGACTGGTCGTGGGCTCATCGCGATTTTCAATGGCTCTTATCATGGGATTTTCGATGAAGTCTTAGTTCGTGGCACGAACACTCTTCGTTCTGTTCCAGCGGCACCTGGTATTTTACCGTCAAGTGTCGAAAATGTGTTGGTATTAGAGTACGGCACGGATGAAGCTTTGAATGTTCTGCGTGAACGTGCTCATGAACTGGCTGCCGTCATGGTTGAGCCAATTCAGAGTCGACGTCCAACCCTGAGGCCACGAGAATTTCTTCATGAAATTCGTGAGATAACGAATCAGTCGGGGTCCGCATTGATTTTTGATGAAGTAATTACGGGGTTCCGTCTGGGCCTCGGAGGAGCTCAGCAGTACTACAATATCCAAGCTGATATCGCGACGTATGGCAAAGTAATTGGAGGCGGGATGCCCATCGGTGTGATGGCAGGCAAGGCAAAATTCATGGACGCATTGGATGGCGGAAGTTGGTCGTATGGAGACAGCTCGCTACCCGAGGTAGCTGTAACATATTTCGCGGGAACGTTCGTCCGCCATCCCGCCGCTATGGCTGCGTGTCAGGCGGCTATGGAAATTCTTCAAGAAGGTGGAGAGGCCACCTATGCCAGGCTGGATCAACAGACCACTCGTATACGTATTGAACTCAACACGTTTTGTGAAACTGTTGGAGCGCCACTTAGGGTTGAATCGTTCAGTTCGTTGTTTCGACTGACTTATACGGAACATGTGCCCTATAGCGAACTCCTCTTTTTCTTGATGCGGGAGAAAGGGATTCATATTTACGACGGCTTTCCCTGTTTCTTGACGATAGCTCATACCGATGCTGATGTCGACCATATCATTACGGCTTGCAAGGAGAGCATTCTTGAATTACAGAAAATTCAGCTTCTGAAGGGTTTTTCTGCCGAGGTAGGGTTGACGAGGGAAAAGGATACGGTCCCGCCATCAAAAGGGCCAAACGAGTCGGCCAGTCTAAAGCGTTCCATTCAAGTGGGAGAAGAGAAATGGGAAGAGAGAAGTCAGGAAATAGAAGGAACCATTATTGGAGAAAAAGAGGTTCGAAGGGACGAAAGATTTCCCTTGACCGAAGCGCAAATGGAAATTTGGTTGGCCTCGCATATGGGGAATCTCGCCTCTTGTGCCTACAATGAACCGTTCATGCTGACTCTGGAGGGGGCGCTCGATTGTGATGTGTTCAAGAGTGCTCTGCACACGGTTTTGTCAAGGCATGAGGCTCTTCATGTGTGTTTTGATTTACATGAGGCCTATCAAAAAAAAGGATCCTGGGATTCGATTCACATTCCATGTCTCGATTATTCTTCACTCGATCCACAATGTCGTTCGGAAAAAGTTCAGGCCGTATTGGTCGAGGCCGGAACGACCCCCTTTGACTTAGCCGTTGGTCCCATGGTTCGGATTCACATGATCAAACTTTCAGATGAACGGCACATTGTCGTGTTTTCAGCACATCATCTCGTCTGTGATGGATGGTCTTGGAATGTCATGTTGCGAGAGATCAGCGAGGTCTATTCGGCCAAGGTTCAAGGTCGTGACTGCCAGCTTGCCCCTGCGGCCTCGTACCGCACTTATGTTGAAACCGAAGTCTTGGCGCAAGCAAGTGAACGGGTTGAACGGGCCTATTCTTATTGGATGAAAGAATTTCGTGAGTGTCCTGCGCCGCTTGAATTACCAACCGATCGTCCTCGACCGCGCACGAAGACCTACAATGGCGCGACGGTGGTATCTTACTGTGATGCAACACTCTACCAGATGATGAAAGCCCTGACTGTAAAGACGAAGACAAGTTTATTTTCACTCACCTTCGCGGTCTTCAACGTGCTGTTGGCACGATTGACCAGTCAGTATGATCTGGTTGTGATTGTTCCCACAGCAGGACAGCTGTTCGTCTCTAGTGATTCGCTTGTCGGGCATTGTGTCAATTCATTTCCTGTGCGTTCGCGCTTCGATCCCCACATGCCGTTTGCGCAGTTTCTTTCTGCGACAACAACGAAAGTTTTTGAAATGTACGACAATCAGGGTTGTACGCTGGGAGGGATGATTAAACGGTTGCAAGTTCCTCGTGACACGAGTCGCTTGCCTTTGGGAGAGGTCACGTTCAACCTGGATCGAGATGGGGCATCAATGTCTTTCCATGGTCTTCGTGCTTCCGTAGAGCAAGTGCCTAAGCAAGCCGTGCACTTTGATCTCTTTTTCAACCTCAATGAAGTGGATGGAAGACTTCGTTTTGATATTGATTATAACCACGATCTGTTCGATGAAGAGACTATTCGGCACTGGTTAACTTGTTATCTGACACTTTTAGAGGGCATCGTTCAGGATCCTGAAATGTCCATAGGGCAACTCTCTCTCTTGAATGAGGAACAAACACGTGAGCTCTGTGCCGGAGTGTCCTCATCCACAGCTGTGCCTTCGAAAGGAAAGTGTCTGCATGAGCTATTTGAAGTCCAAGCTGCCAAAACACCGACAGCGATTGCGGTGGTTTGCGATGAACAGCAGTTGACGTACGAGGAGTTGAATGTCCAAGCCAATCAACTCGCCCGGTATCTTCAAAGAAAAGGTGTGACGCCGGAAAAACTGGTTGGGCTCTATATGGAACGGTCCATTGAGTTGCTCGTTGGCCTATTAGGCATTTTGAAGGCTGGTGGAGCCTATGTTCCGCTCGACCCCATCTATCCTCAGAAACGACTGGCTTTTATTCTTGAGGACACTCAGGCAACGGTCGTATTAACGCAAGCTGCGTTGAAAGAACACCTGTCGGAGCAGGATGTGGAAGTAGTGTGTCTTGATCAGGAGTGCGACGAAATTATCAAGGAACCAGGAGAAAATCCTTGTTTGGAGATGACAGACCAGCGGCTCGCGTACGTGATCTATACATCGGGATCTACGGGAAAACCTAAGGGAGTCATGGTGACGCATGCCAATATCACGCGTCTTTTTCACGCGACGTACGACTGGTTTCAGTTTACTCATTATGATGTGTGGACCCTCTTTCACTCCTATGCTTTTGATTTTTCAGTATGGGAAATGTGGGGCGCATGGCTCTATGGTGGTCGTCTCATTGTCGTGCCGTATCGGGTGAGCCGGTCTCCGGATCAATTTTACGATCTTCTATTACGTGAAAAGGTGACCGTATTGAATCAAACGCCTGCAGCCTTCATGCAATTGATTCAGGTTGATCAAGCCCGGGAAAAATCAGAGCATTTGACGCTTCGCGTCGTGATTTTTGGTGGGGAAAAGCTCGAATTTAGTCAATTGAAACCTTGGGTTGATCGGTATGGTGATGAACATCCACGATTGATCAATATGTACGGAATCACTGAAACAACCATCTTTGCTACGTATCGTCCCATTCGGGCGGAGGAATGTCTTTGCGCCTCAATGAGAAGCGTCATTGGGCAACCGTTGCGTGACTTGGAACTTTACATTCTTGATAATCAGCAACAGTTTGTACCTGTTGGAGTGCCGGGGGAAATGTATATTGGTGGCGCGGGAGTCACGCGAGGCTACTTGAATCGTCCCGAGTTGACGCGTGAACGATTTATTCGCAATCCCTATGGTCGCGATTCTCATTCGCTTCTTTACCGGTCAGGGGATGTGGCTCGGTGGATGCCAGATGGGGATATTGAGTTTCTCGGAAGATCAGACCACCAGGTCAAGATTCGAGGGTTCCGGATCGAGTTAGGGGAGATCGAGGCCGTGCTTGGCCAACATCCTGCCGTATCTGAGGTGGTGGTTCTCGCAAATGACGAGGCTAAAGGCGAGAAACGCCTTGTGGCTTACATGACTTCGGCAAATGAGTCAACGCCGAGTGTTGATGAATTAAGAGAATTTTTAGGGCACACGCTTCCCTTTTACATGGTGCCGGCTTTGTTTCATTGGATTGATGTCCTGCCACTCACGGCAAACGGAAAAGTCGATCGAGAAAAGTTGCAGAACGGGGAGTCCACTCTTCAGAAAGCCGAAGTCAATTCGTATGTTGCGCCTCGGAATGCTCTAGAGCGTCAAGTGGCGACGATTTGGGAAAAAGTCATAGAAAAGCGGCCAATTGGCGTGACAGACAATTTTTTTGACTTGGGAGGGGAATCTCTTCTTGCGGTTCGGCTGGCTATGGAGATGGAACGGGTCTTGAAAGTCAAAATCGATATTCCCGCCATTTTTCAAGAACAAACGATTGAAAAACTTGCTCACCGGTTGCATCAAAAAGAGCATGACAACAAGGCGTGGTCATGGATTATTCCAATTCAAACGTGTGGCTCTAATCCGCCACTCTTCTGCATTTTGTTCGGGAATACTTTCAGGCCTTACATGGAAGCCTTTCCAGAGCAACCGTTATATATGTTTTATGATAAAAAGCATGATGGAAGGCCAGTGCCGCATCACACAGTGAGGGAACTTGCTGCGCAGTATGTAAAAGAAATGCGAGAAATTCAGCCCTTCGGTCCGTATTATGTGGCAGGCTACTCGTTTGGAGGGCTTGTAGCCTATGAAATGGGGCGGCAACTGCTTGAGCAGAAGCAGCATGTCGCCTTCCTCGCCTTGATAGATCCGACAAGGCCTTTCTCGCAATCCTCACAGTCAAGGTTGCCAAAGAAATTGAAGAATGTGTTAATGGGAAATCGAGAGGAGAGCGTGCCTCCACGACATCGGAATGCGATTCAAACATCTCTGTTTGCGGAAATTTCTAGGGATGTCATATCGCGTGTGCCGAGGTTAATTCCAAGATTACGGTATCGTTTCAAGCTCAAGGCTTGTCAAGCCTACTTTAGGTTTGGCCTCCCACTCCCACTTTCACTGCGACCCTTATATCATAAGCATGTGGCAGGCCAAGCTGCGAAGCACTATATCCCTCAACCATATGCAGGAGAGATTGTCCTCTTTCAAACGGAAGATGATTTAGAAGGGTACTGGCAAAGCTTATGTCTGAGCGTGAAACAAGTGTATAGTCTCCCCGTCGGTCACCGAAAAGTCATGTATGAACCGTATGTGAAAACCTTCTACAAGGTGTTCATGGACGCTCTTCTAGACGTACAGAAACAGAAAAGGTAACCAGCCAAACAGTCAAAAACTTCTAGAAAGAGTCTAACGAGGACAGATCATATATTCTTTGAATGGGACGCGTGGTTTGAGGGAAGGGATAGATCGTCGTCAGTGGGTGATGTGTTCAAGCAGCGAATGTAGAAAACGTCCAGTATGCGATTCAGGGTTTTTCGCAATATCTTCAGGACGACCTTCTGCCACAATCTGTCCGCCGTGTTCTCCGCCGCCTGGGCCGAGGTCGATGATCCAATCTGAACATTT
>BQIY01000109.1 GCA_021604265.1 Nitrospirales bacterium | reverse complement strand
TTTCCCACCGCCGACTCGCGTAAATTGCTGCTCTTGCAACACGCGTAAAACTTTGGCTTGTGTGGCTAAACTCATATCGCCGATTTCATCGAGAAAGAGAGTTCCTCCGTCAGCGAGTTCAAACTTTCCGCGCTTCATCGATGTCGCCCCGCTAAAGGCCCCCCGTTCATGACCGAACAACTCACTTTCAATCAGCGTCTCGGGGATCGCGGCGCAGTTCACTTCAACAAAGGGACGACTGTGACGAGGACTGTGAAGATGAATGGCGCGGGCAACCAACTCCTTGCCGGTGCCATTCGCTCCGGAAATCAGGACACGACTATTGGTCGGAGCCGCCATGGCAATCAGTTCACGAAGCCGGTGCATGGCCGGAGAGGTCCCGACTAACTCAAATCGCCTCTCCACTTGAATCCGAAGATTCAAGTTCTCTTCTTCAAGTTTACGCTGGTGGAGCGCATTTCTGACCAGAATCGTGACTTTTTCTAGATCTAATGGCTTCTCTAAGTAATCGTAGGCCCCTAATTTTGTAGCCTTGATGGCCGTTTCAATCGAACCATGCCCTGACATCATAATGACGAGGAGTGCCGGGAATTGCTGCCGCAATCGCTTCAAGGTCTCCAACCCGTCAATCTCCGGCATCCAAATATCCAGAATAATCAAATCCGGCGGTTCACTCCGAACCATTTTCAGCACTTCCGTGCCGCTTTTAGCCACAGAAATTTGATACCCTTCATCTTCTAAAATACTGCTCAGGGTATTCAGGATTGCCGGCTCGTCATCAACAATGCAAATACTCTCGGCCACAACGTTATCTCCTCAGAAAATTATCTACAGCCTCCGTCGCGCTGCAGAGATCAATGCGAGTCATCATACACACACGCTCTTGAAATGCCATAGATTAGATTGGCAAATCAAACGTAAACACGGCACCTTTGGGTTGATTATTCTCTGCTCGAATCGAACCATTATGGTCGGTGATAATACGATGAACAATGGCAAGCCCCAACCCGGTCCCCGTCCGTTTCCTGGAAAAATATGGGACAAATAACTTCTCTTGGTCTTCGGGTTGAATCCCTGCCCCTTCATCAGCTATCCGCACGATAACACGATGCCGTCTTCGATCGCACTCTGTCGAAACCCAAATTCGTCCACGGCTATTCATGGCTTGAACCGCATTGTCAAAGAGATTCACGAACACCCGACGAATTTGTTCGACATCACAACTAATTTCAGGGAGCGAATCATCCAAACTCACCATCAGTTCCACATCTCGATGAGCTCCGGCATAGAGAGACACGACTTTTTCGATGATGTCTCCTAACGATTCACGAGTCATATGCGGAGCTGGCATTCGGGCAAATTTAGAAAATTCATCCACCATCCGCTTCAAACTACTGACTTCTCCAACAATCACATTCGTTGACTGATCGAAAATCTTTTCAAAATCCGGCGATTGTTCAAAAAACTTTTTCCGTAGACGCTGTGCGGATAATTGAATGGGTGTGAGAGGATTCTTAATTTCATGGGCAATACGCTGAGCCACTTCCTGCCACGCCGCGGTTTTTTGCGCCTTAATCAATTCCGTTCGATCCTCAAAGACGAACACAAACCCCAAGTCATGACCGGCTTCATTGCGCATACGCGAGACATTCAATCCAATGGTCAATAACATCCCATGCGCTTCCATTTGTCCAGCCGACGAATAGCTCTCACGTCCATCAACAAGCATATGATCATACGCCGATTGAAACAATGTTAGCTGAAATTCCTTAAAGGCCTCCGTGACTGGCTTTCCACGAAACTGTTCTCCACTAATGCCTAATATTCGTTCAGCTGATGGATTAAATGTCGTAATCTTGGCATCAGCTGAGATGGACAAAACCCCCGAAGCAATGGTTTCCACGACGGTCTCCGTGTAGGCCCGACGCTGATCGATTTCGGTATTCGACTGCAATAACGAATAGTTGGCTTCTTCCAATCTTGACTTACTTTGCCGTAAATCTGCAGTCATTCGATTGAAGGATTCGACTAATGTTCCAATTTCATCGGTCGCGTTGACAGCAATTTTGACATCAAGATTGCCCTTCGCGACCGCCTCAGTTCCCTCAGCCAGCCGTTGAATCGGCACGGTAATACCGCGAGCCACGTAAAATCCAAACCAGGTCGCGCCAAACAGAATTAAGACGGTCACCACCGCGACAAATAAATAGGCACCAACTTTAATCGGCGCCTTCATTTCTTTCATTTGCCGGTAATCATTAAATTGCTTGGCAATGACATCCATCTTGACCAGCAACGCTTCTGGCACATAGGCCGAAACCACAACCACACCACTGACCTTGTCCGGAGTAGTATTCGACAAAATCGGGGTGGCGGCACGGACCAATCGACCAACGGGAGCTTCTTGAACCGAATTGAGTTCTTCACGCGTATCGAGCACTTGCAATACCAACTGCCCGACAGGAAGACTTAACACGGCATCTGTCAGATCGGGATGAACAACCCGCGCTAATGTTTCCATCCGGGGGGAAAAGACCTCAACGCCGGCAAGATTATATTCCATTCGCTTTCGGCCCATTGCTGAAATCAGCAATTCCCGATGTTCAGGACTTAAAATATCTTCTCGAAAAATTTCTTGGCTAATCGCCCGAGCACTGTTCACGGCCAGGTCTACTCGATCTTCATGATAGAATTGCGCCAATTCTTCAGAATCGTTTAAGACTTGCATGATTTGGTCATTAAACCACACTTCAATCACTTCACTGATTACACCACTCGCCACCGTCGCTAACATGACCGTCGGAATCAACGCAAATCCAATAAATGCCGCAATCAGCTTGGCACGAAACCCCGATCCAATGAGCCGATGCCGTTTCTCAAAATACGCCCGAATGAGATTGCGCGATAATAGGAGGGACAACACCACCAATCCCACACTGTCCAAATACACCAAAAACATCACCACCGCGTAACTGGGACTGGGAAGAATCGAGTCTGGTTTCGTGGCATTCGTAATGCCGTATCTGGCATAAATAGCCGTGAGGACAAGACACGGAATGAGCAGCAGCAACACAATGACCACGGGTCTAAAGTGCCGTGCTTTCTGTTGGCTGTCTGACTCTCTTTCTAAATAGTGACGATCGGGTGTTGACGGGGAAAGGTCCCGACGGGGAAATTTGGGCGGTGGCGGGTTATGGGAAAACAGATTCATCGACGATCTCAATCAGCTACACAGTCATCGGGCAAGGCTTACCACTCACAATCATGATTGTTCATACAACAGCATTTCGTCGTCAGTTCTCTCACTACTCAAAACGGAAACATAGCCTCAGCCTAGCAAGCCAGCCACACGAGAGATTCCATGGCCGCCGCAACCAGACATGAATCAAGAACCGCCAGCCTATCGACTGCATAGGCGGATTACCGATAGTCGAGAACGCCAGATTTTTCGAGTATTTGAAGCAAATAGTGGTGCTCTCTCATGAATATATCATGAAAAGAACGGAAAGCATTTACAAGAACATCAGTGACTCGCAGCCAATGACTCTTCCCCTGGATAGGTTCCTAGTTCGATGGAGAACCCGGGCTCGCAGATGTCAGGGCCACATATTTCATTCGAAGCGTATAGAGCATATCCCCGAGCACTGACGATTCGTCTGGCGAGAGATTCCCCTTTGTTTTTTCATCCAGCATGGAGAGAATATCCACAACTTCTTTGGCTTGCGGGAGATTCACCGGCACCGAGGGTTGTTGAGTGTCAAGAGACTCTCCCATCAACATCAAGGCTGACGTTCCGAGAGAAAAGACGAATGAGGAAAACGTAATAGGCGGTCCTGATTCTTGAGGTGCAGAAGACTTGGCGGCTGAGCTGGATGGAGAAGGGGCAGGTTCCGAGATCGGCTCTGCAGTCGAAGCTGAAGGTGGGTCCGGCTCTGTCGTACGCCCACGTTTATCTCGAATGATAAAGCCTTGCTCTTCCTCGCTCATCAGGGGATCCTCCTTTGTATAATCTAACAAAACCGTAACATTATTATACGGTTCCTCGCAAGAAACCACGAGATTGCACCAGGCAGAGAAACCGGTATAATAGCCGCCTATCAGAGACCACCTTTCCTCTCCCGCTTCTATTCTTCACGATGGAGAATTTACGATGACCGACGTGCCGAACACATCGAGAACTTTGAATGAGCGTACGTGGGCTCAACATCTTGCATCATGAGTACAAACATCTCAGAACTTGTCGCACTCCTGGCAAAACTGCGATCTCCAGATGGCTGCCCATGGGATCGCCAACAAACACACGAGACGCTGAAGCCCTACCTCCTTGAAGAATCCTACGAAGCGCTGGAAGCCATTGACAATCACGATGCGCCAGCGTTGAAAGAAGAACTGGGCGATGTGCTCTTGCAAGTGATTTTCCATGCACAAATTGCCGAAGAGCACTCAGAATTCACACTTGATGATATCGCCTCACATCTCAGCCAAAAACTGATTCGTCGACATCCTCATGTGTTTGCGCCTGAGCAGCACACGGAAATAAAAACCGCCAATGATGTGGCACAAAAATGGGAATCGATTAAGAAGCAAGAACGCCAACACGACACCGCTTCGCCATCAGCATTAGATGGAATTCCCAAGATCGCCCCGGCTCTTCAGCGAGCGCATCAAATACAAAAGCGTGCGTCAAAATCCGGTTTTGACTGGACCAGCTCTGAACCGGTACTGGGAAAATTACGTGAAGAATGTCAGGAACTGTGCACCGCCATGGCTGATTTGCAACAGCAGCAACCGGCATCATCTTCACGAGAGACGTTGACCTCTTATAAGTCCCGAGTCGAAGACGAGTTCGGGGATGTGTTATTTTCCTTTGTCAATATGGCTCGTTTTCTGAACATCAATCCAGAAGAATCTCTAAGAAAAGCCACCAACCGGTTTGCGTCACGTTTCCAATATGTGGAAGCGAAAGCCTTGGAAACGAATCGAACAGTCGAGCAATGCTCTGAAGCGGAACTTGATCAATGGTGGGAAGACGTCAAAGCCAGCGAACGTCAAAAAACCGATAGGCACACTTCATCATGACACCATAAGAATTTGGAAATCTAAACATGGAAGAACACGACAACAAGTCAACTGAGGGAAAACGCGTTGGGCTCCATCCGGCCATTGTCTTATTCGGCGTGATTGTCGGACTGTGGCTCTTCATTACATTAATTATCCCGAAGTCCAAAAACACGAAACCTCAAGACGGGATGCCTCCCGAATCAGCCAAACCCCTTTCTGAAACTTCGTTTTCCAATGACGTCGTTCCCGTCTTCAGCACCACGTCCACTATCCCTGAAATGAACATCATCAATGTCACCGTGCCTTCCGCCACGACGGACAGTCAAGTTGCCGCACTCCTCTTCCACTTGAAAACGGCTCGTCTCGACGGTACGCTCTCTACCTTACTTCCGGCTACAACGCCAGGAGACGATCTGGGAGAATTTGCGATTGCGGAGATCTATATATTTTCAAATCCAGAATATGCTGTACCGGAGGCGACCGAAGTTCTGAGTCGCGGGGCCCATGCGCCCGGCACGCTCTATCCCAGCTCTATCCCATTCGAAGTAGCCATGGAACATGTCCGTGGTCATTACGCCATTAACCTTCACAACCGCACGACTCCTGAAACAGGATCATTGGGGTTCGGCGAAGAGGAAACCGGGGTGTACTCTAAGCACTATCAAAAGATTTTTTGAAAAACCTGGAAAGCGTAACCGTAAAAGGCAAAATGAAAATTGAACAATTAGAGGAAGAAGAACCCTTCATGCATTTCCCACGCTCCTATTTTTCAATTTACATTTTTCACTTTGCATAAAGAAGGTATTCCTAAATCCCAACTTTTTCCTGAATTTCTTTTCGAATGCCATCTTTCTCTTTCTGCATCCAATGCTCAAGTAAGGGGGCTAAATGCTGATGTTCATCGTTAAATAGCCCAATCATCGCATCACGACGATCGGCAAACAACCCATCCTGATTTCCCAATTCGAGCTTTTGATCTGCAATATGTCGGCAAAGCATTTGATTGGCCCGCAACTGCTGACCACTCGTCCCTCCCGTCACGCCTAAAACCTTTTCCTTGAAGTATTCTAATTCCTGTTTGATAAACACCTTCACACGAACGCCTTGCGGCGTACCCCAGTGAGGGCGTTGAACAGAATAGTCATACGAAAAAGCCGGTTCGCGCGGCTCGCGATAGGGCCCCATCACATTCAGAACCGTATACTCATCAGTTATTTCTTCATCACTCATTGTCATAGTCCATAGGGTTCAGTCACTTTGATTGAATTTGTATTAAGTGAACTGGCGGTTCGCCTTCGAGCACTCCGGGCCAACGCTGGAGTCCGTCAGTCAGATGATAGAGATTGAGATAACCCTGTCGGCTTAAGTAATCACAGGCTAACCGACTGCGTTCACCATTGTCGCAGTACACCACGACAGCATAATCGGTCTTGGAAATTTCTGCACAACAACGCTGCTCTAACTCTTCAAGAGGAATCAGCATCGCACCGGCTAAATGGCCACGTTCGTATTCTTGAGCCGTACGGACATCAAGCCGGATCATTTCCTGTTGCCCATTTGCACCATTGCCATTGCCCATCATGCGATGACCTTCTTCTTCAGCTGAAATCTCTCGATAGAGACGCCCTTCTCGAATCAGTTCACTCGGCACAATCTCTCCTGTGGCAACAGCCGCAAGTTGGAGGCGAAGGGGTTCAACTAAACTCCGACCTTCCTGAAATTGTGCCTTGAGTTTGAGTTCAATGGCGGACTGAGCGCGTTGAAGCTGCTCTACCTGTTTGCTCAACTTTCGAGCATACATCCATACCCCAATAACGAGGAGACACCCAACAACGGCAATTCCTGAGATAATTGCGTCCATGATCCATTACGCATGAAATTTGGAAGAGACGGACTATAGCGAATCCAATTAATTTCCAGTTAGAGACCTAGGCTACGATCGTTGTATGTCCCAGGTATCGCTGAAGGGCAGTCTACGTTGAACACTTTTTTCCCTTTGGAGTGTCGATCGGGATAGCCTCGACAGCGTAGTACTATAGCGAATATCAATACGTTCTGATGATGACCTTGGCGACGATTATTGTGATA
>BQIY01000108.1 GCA_021604265.1 Nitrospirales bacterium | reverse complement strand
ATCTTGCAACTGACTGACCAACTGGTAGCCTAACACACCAATTCGGTGAACCAGATATTTTTAAGGAATTCGAATCATGCTGCAAAATAATCCCGAACTCCGAAGCAAGATCGATCAACTCTGGAACAAATTCTGGAGCGGCGGCATCTCCAATCCGCTCACGGCTATTGAACAGATTACCTACCTCCTGTTCATGAAACGGCTGGATGAACTGGATCAGAAGAAGCAGGCCGATGCCGAATGGACCAAGGAAACCTACACCTCCAAATTCGAAGGAACATGGATTCCACCAGAATATCGCGCCAAATTACGAGACGACGACACGCAAAAAGAAACTGACAAAAAACTTGCTGAAGGGAAAATGTATGAAATCAAAAAGCGCACCCTGCGCTGGAGCGAATTCAAGCGCATGCAGGCCGAAGACATGCTGCAACATGTGCAAACCAAGGTCTTCCCCTTCCTCAGGGATATGAACGGTGCGGAATCCAACTTTACTTACCACATGAAAAACGCCGTCTTCATCATTCCCAAACCGGCCTTACTGGTAGAAGCGGTGAAGACGATCGACGAAATCTTCGAGATAATGGAGAAAGACTCAGAGGAAAAAGGCCAGACCATTCAGGATATCCAGGGTGATGTCTATGAAATGCTGCTCTCCGAAATCGCCACCGCAGGCAAAAACGGTCAGTTTCGCACGCCGCGCCATATCATCAAGCTGATGGCCGAATTAGTACAGCCAAAACTGGGCCACCGCATCGCCGACCCGGCCTGCGGTTCCGGTGGATTTTTGGTAGGTGCGTATCAATACATTGTCACACAGTTGGCGCTAAAGGCCGGCACCAAAGATTTGAAACCAGATGAAGATGGCTTTGTCCGCACTTCAGTGGCAGCGGGCCTCACCGACAAATCTCAGGCTATCCTAAGCCAGTCTCTGTTTGGTTACGACATCGACAGCACTATGGTGAGACTGGGACTGATGAACCTGATGATGCACGGCATCGACGAACCAAAAATCGACTACAAAGATACCCTCAGCAAAAGCTTTACCGAAGAGGCCGAATACAACATCGTGATGGCCAACCCGCCCTTCACCGGGAGCATCGACAAGGGCGATATCAACGAAAGCCTTACTCTCGCCACCACCAAAACCGAACTGCTATTTGTCGAAAACATTTACCGACTATTGAAAAAAGGTGGCACCGGGTGCGTGATCGTGCCGCAAGGCGTGTTATTCGGTTCAGGTAGTGCCTTCAAAAACCTTCGCCAGTTGTTGGTGGATCGTTGTGATCTCAAAGCCGTGATCTCCATGCCCAGCGGTGTATTCAAACCCTATGCCGGAGTCAGCACCGCCATTCTCCTGTTTACGAAGGTCTGGGGGCCTAAAGATAAGGTGACAAAACCGGCCACCGAATATGTCTGGTTTTATGACATGGTCGCCGACGGCTATTCGCTAGATGACAATCGGACCAAACAGGAAGGCTACGGTGATCTCCAAGATATCGTCGCCAAATTCCACGCCCGCGATGCAGAAACTGACACCGATCGCACACAGAAATGCTTTATGGTGCCAAGGACGGAAATTGCCAATGAGGAGAACAACTTCGATCTTTCCTTGAGCCGATACAAAGAGGATGTGTTTGAAGAAGTGGAATATGAATCGCCGGAGGTGATTCTGGACAAATTGCTCAAAGCCGAAGTTGGGGATACCAGCGACGAGGACCTGTCCAAGGTGAAGAGCGGCATTGTGCGAGAGCTAATGGAATTGCGGGGGATGATTGGATGAACCCAATCTCGATTAAAAAGTTGTGCGAGCTAAAGTATGGAAAATCTCTTCGTAAAGATAAACGAAGTCATGGGAGAGTGCCTGTATATGGTTCTAACGGTATAGTTGATTACCATGACCAGAACTTTGTTGAAAAAGCAACAATTATCATTGGCAGGAAAGGTTCTATTGGTGAGATCCATTATGTGAATGGGCCTTCATGGCCTATCGACACCACATACTTTGTGGAACTGAAAAATGAATATCAAGTTGATTTGCAATGGTTCTACAGGATTCTTAGATCCTTAAACCTACCAGAGCTTAATAGGGCAGCAGCAATTCCAGGACTTAATCGTGACGATGTCTACAGGATAGAAATTCCCCTTCCACCTCTCGACGACCAAATCCGCATTGCCCATTTACACAGTAAAGTGGAAGGGCTGATTGCCCAACGCAAACAACACCTACAACAACTCGATGACCTCCTCAAAAGCGTCTTTATGGAAATGTTCGGCGACCCTGTAAGCAATCCAAAACAACATAAGATATCAGCATTGGGCTCCTTCATCACGCATCTCACCAGTGGTGGGAGAGGATGGGCCAAATACTATTCTGAAAACGGCAGGAGATTCATTCGTTCTTTGGATGTGCAAATGAATGCCATTGGGACAGAGGACATCGTTCACGTTAACCCACCTAAAAATAAAGAAACTGATCGCACAAGAGTCCAATCTGGAGATGTGCTACTGACAATAACAGGCTCAAAAATCGGTAGAGTTTGCTTTGTTTCACCTGGATTTGAAGAAGCCTATATCAGCCAGCATGTAGCAATGATAAGAACGCAGGGAATAAACCCGGTATTCTTGTCTTATTACATTTCGATGCCAAATTGCGGGCAGAGGATTATAAAAAAACAACAATATGGTCAAGCAAAGCCGGGTTTAAATTTACCTCAAATACGGAATTTTTTGGTTTTGGAACCTGATCCAGATCTTCAAAACCACTTCGAAGCTATCGTAGAAAAAGTCGAAGCCATCAAAACCCGCTACAAGGAAAGCCTCACCAATCTGGAAATCCTCTATGGCGCATTAAGCCAAAAGGCCTTCAAGGGCGAGCTGGATTTGACGCGTATTGTTTTACCCGCCGAAGACAGGGAAAGCACGGAAGAGAAACCATCGGTTACGTCTGTTGCGAGTGAAACAGAACCTCCGCCAACCATTGATCTCCCTGCACCGGACGACCTCAAAAGGCTGCTGAGTGCCGAAGGGCGCAAAGCGGTGATCAAACAATGGCTGGATTCGTACATTGGACAACTGGGCAGCTCGGTCTTTGCGGCCAATTCTTTCATGGAGGCTGCCCAGCAAAGACTGTGGGAATTACTGGAAGACAGCGATCCTGCACTGCCCGAACTGGGTGTCGCGGAGTATGATCATTTCAAGACCCGGATTTTTCAGGCACTGGAGAACGGGCACCTCACTCAGAGCTATGACGAAGCCAAGAACCGCGTGCAGGTAAAGTCGGCCTTGGGTTGACCCATTGTGAACCTGCTGCGCCTGAAAATCACCGACCCGAAAGGCTTCCGCAGCCTGCAAGCGGGATTCGAGCACCACTTTCGTACTCAATGGGAAATACCGGAGGAGTTGCAGGTAAAACAAACCTTTGCCCCATTCGTCTGCGCAGGCCCGAATGGCAGCGGCAAGTCCAACCTGCTTGAGGTGCTGGCGGCGATCTTCTACCACCTGGAGTGCATCTATCTGGAAAACCTGCCGGACAGCTTCCGCTATGACGAAGAGGCCAACCCCAATGGCTTTCGTAGTGAAGCAGCGACACCGGACGGCTTCGAGATCGAATACCTGATCCGTCCGCAAGACGCCTTGACGGTCAAGGACATCAATGGACAGGCCCATGTGCGTATCGCTAAACACCCCGGCGAAGCTCCCAAGTGGTTTCTGCTCAATCATGAGACGCAGGAAGGCCCGGTGGAGCTGCCCATCAGCCAGACCCTTGCTGGGCAACTGCTGCCGGACTATATCCTCGGCTACTCCTCCGGTGAAAACGAAATCCTCAGCCTGCCGTTTTTCAAAATGCGCTTTATTCAGTTTGACGAATACTGGCAGTCACTGAAACAACAGTTGCCCTATCCCGGCCGACCGGAATCGCGGCTAGTCTATCTCGACAGCGGTTTCAGCCAGGCTATTCTGCTTTGCAATCTCTTATTTCAGGATGCCGATGCGCTCAAGCCGTTTCGCGAGGAAGTAAAGATCGAGGAGCTCAAGGAATTCCGAATCATCATCCGCCGCAAAATTGAGATCACCGACGAACAAGTGTTCGGGTTCAATAATGGCGGTAGTCCAGCATTTGAGAACGTGTCTGAGATTGTAGATTTCCATCCCGCCCTATCTATTTCAGGAGAGCGCGAAAGCGGCGAACAGAAATTTACATGCAATCTCACCAGTTTGCTGGAGGGGGATGAGGAGGCTTCACCCAGAATTGATGGAATCATTAATCGCTTGACACGCTGCGCTACCTGCTCATATCTGGACGAGAAGGAGGACACGCTGTATCTCGACTACTTCGTTAACGCTGCCACTCGGCAGGTATTCCGGGAAAACTTCGAATTTGAGGTTAACCATTCGCCAATCGCGCTGTTCCAAGCCTTTCAGGTGCTACTGACGCTCAACCTGTTTACCGCAAGTGAAGATCTCAAAAAAGACCTGTATCAATCCAACAGCCTCTATGTCAGCGAGACGGTGCCAATACTGGCTTCAGATGAGCGCATCATGCGTTTCAAAAACTTCTGGGTGACCAAAACCGATGTAGACGAACCCGTCCTGCTAAAAAGTTTCTCCGACGGCGAGCACCAGCTGCTGCACACGCTGGGGCTGTGCCTGCTGTTCAAGAACACCCAAAGCCTGTTTTTGCTGGATGAGCCGGAAACCCACTTCAACCCCGACTGGCGCGCCAACTTTGTCACCCGCCTGGATCAGAGCTTTAATGGAAGCGATGACCACGAGATGCTGGTCACTACCCATACGCCGTTTTTGATTTCCGACAGTAGGCCTGAAAAGGTGCTGGTGTTCAATAAGGCCGATGGCGTGGTCTCCGTAAGCCACCCCGACTACAACACATTGGGCGCGTCCATCAACAAAATCACCATGGCCACCTTCGGCAAGCGCGAGACCATTGGTCTTCGCGCTCAGGAAATGCTCGAAGGCCTGCGGCAGCGTTTTGAACAAGGCGAGGACAAGGAGCAGCTCATCGCAGAAATTAACCGCCAGCTCGGCGACTCGGTTGAAAAGATACTGCTCATCAAAACCATCCTCGACAGCATGGAGACGCAAGGCTAATGTTGTTTCCCTATAAATATGTTCCCCACCAGATGGAAAAGATGCAGGAATTCATCGACTTCATTTTCCATGAAGTGTGGTGTAAGGCACCCACTAGCGGCCCGTTTAGCGCAGGTTTGTTCGTTGGGCACCCCGACCTTCATGAAGTCATGCTTGCTTTCCAATGGGGTGACACAGCAGGTGGAGATTTCTTCTACGGCCATGTCGAACGCATCTATGGCCATTTTACCGATTTGAATTCTACTCAGATTGAAAATTTCAAGGAGTGGTATGACGGCAATAACGACATCGAAAAGGCCTGTAAAAATGAATCCACTCTGCATCTTGCCCGATATGCTGATATTGCGCCGATTCATGTAACTCTGTGTGAACAGCTCGCCGCATTTTTTAAAGGGCTCTATTCCCAGCAGTTACTCAACCTTTCGATGCTCAGACAGAAAATCGGCGACATCGACGACCATTATAAGAATTTCATGCAGGAAAATTGCCTTGGAAAGTGCGCTTTTTGTGGGATGGCCGATATGCATGGCATCTACCACTCCAAACGGGAAGCCTATGATCACTACCTGCCCAAATCTCTGTATCCCTTTAACTCAATCAATTTCAAAAATCTGGTGCCCGCTTGCCATCACTGCAATAGCACTTACAAATCTAGCCAAAACCCAGCATATACATTCAAAGATCCAGCTCAAGCAGCCACCAGACGAAAGGTGTTTTACCCGTACACAACCCACGGCTATCACATAGACATTAAAATTGAGCTCAAGAAGACGGACGTTGAGCAATTGACACCCAACGATGTCGAAATTGAATTTGGCCCGGCGTCGCTGAGCGAGGAATTGGAAACCTGGAAAGACGTTTACGGCATTGAGGAACGCTACAAAGCAAAGTGTTGCAGCGAAAGTGATGGCAAGTATTGGCTTACGCAAGTCCTTGATGAGTGGAAGGAGGACGGCCGGTTACCTGGTGATTATTTGAAAACCTTTAGCCGACAAGCTCGGACAAGCCCCTTCGCCGAGAGTAACTTTCTTAAAAAAGCCTTCCTTGAGGGTTGCCATAGGGCGGGTCTGCTTGATGCCATTGCATAAGGCGGAAGCCCACTATTCGAGCTTTCTTCAAGCCGCAGCTCGAAGAGAAACTGCGGGTTGACCAGTGGCGCGACAAGGAAGCTACCCGGGATGCCGTGCGCCAAGCGATCCATGATTTTCTCTGGAGCGAGGATACCGGCCTCCCAGTGGATTGCTTTGCCGAACAGGATGTGGAGATCAAGGCGGAAGAAGTCTTCCGACATATCTATCGTGCCTACCCCACTGTGCCTTCGCCGTATTTCAGCGCACAGGCCGCGATGTGACCGGGGATACCCACTAGAAAACCCTCGATTTAGTTCGCAAGTTTCCCCGCGAACATCGGCTGTTAAATCTCGAAGAGCTTGGTGAGATTTTTCCCAGAAAAAGGGAGTGTGGACCCATCCCAAAAACGATGAGAGAAGGACCCGGAATGTGTTTTTTTCAGGGCTCCTTCCATCGACATTGGTCATTCCCCTATTTTCGTTGTTAGGACCTTCACAACCGGTCTTTCCCCGGCTCTATTCTTTCTCTCCTTTGTCACCTCAGTCGGATCAGTTTGATCTCTTCACTTTTTTGTGATCCGCTCTCTAGTCCTTTAGACTTATTTTTGTTCAATTTTTTACTCGCAGCTAGTGGTTATTCATGAAAACAGATGAAGTGAAAACCATACTCGATGGAGGGCAACCCATACAGTGGTGATGCATGAGAATTCAAAAGAACTTTTCTAATGATAATGTTACGCAAGTCTTTGTATTTTAATATATTTTCGTGCATTTTTTTTATTCTTTTCTGGAGGTAATTTTACTTTTGGTGAAATTATTAGAAATTCTTCATAAATTCACCAGGCAATACAGTTACATTTCATCAACAAAAACAATCATGTTATGCGAATGAGTTTTCCATAATTCAGGGGAATGATTTTTGCTCATTCAGGCAGTCCTGTGGGTAGTTAGAGTTCTTCTCCCAAGATGATGATTCAAGGGAGATCGTGGTTAACCTTTATTAATTTTGGAGGGCTGAATCATGGTTAAATTAT
>BQIY01000107.1 GCA_021604265.1 Nitrospirales bacterium | reverse complement strand
GTTTCATGAAAGATGATGGCGTGTGGCAAGATGGAGCGCTCTTTATTCACTTTCCCAACGAAGACCAATGGGTAGCTATCTTTCTCGCATTTCAGTCGCAGTCCTGGCATACCGATGATCAGACGGGACACACAATACCTATGGAATCTGGAAACGATCCTCAAGGGCTTATGAAGATTATTGCCGCACAGGTCAATCCTCAAGGTGGAGATGTAGGAAAGGAAACCGTCACGCTCCTCAACCCGACGGCAAGTCAAATACATCTTGCTGGTTGGGGCCTCATAGATAAAAATGAAAAACGGGAAGAACTGACAGGGCTTACGATAGAATCTGGCGATACCCTGCGTGTCACGTTGTCAGGAGACGCGGCGCAACTTTCCAATAAGGGCGGCATCATTACACTGGTTGATCAGAAGGGCATGAAAATCGACGGCGTGTCCTACACGAAAAAAGATGCTGAAAGACAAGGTTGGACACTGATTTTCTAGGAGCCTGTCCAAGACGAGATTGTTCGAAGAAGAAAATATCTCTCGTGAAGCCGATAGCCGTTCCAAAAAAATTCCGACGTCTGCAGTGGGTTATCACGCTGTGTCAGCGAGAATGGTCCGGCCGAAAGTTCGTTGGATTCGCTATCGCTCGGAAAAAATCATAAAAGACTCCTTACGCGAGATACGAGCAACGAACGACGAAATACGTTTTGTTCTTCTACCAGTTGAATCGTTTCAACGCGCACCCGCGCGAGTCCTTTCTTCAAAAATCCTAAGCGTTTGGCCGCCCCCCAACTCAGATCGATAATCCGTTTTCCGGAATGCGGATTATGATCGCTTGGGAACGGCCCGCGGTCGTTGACCCTGACAATAATGGAGCGCCCATTTTCGAGATTTGTCACTTGGACATTCGTGGGCAAGGGCAGGTATTTATGAGCTGCTGTCAGTCCTTGAGGGTGAAAGGCCTCGCCATTCGCGGTCATGTGACCGCCCTTCTGACGTCGTGTTTCTGCGCCATACCAGGAAGCCACCCCTGTTTCTTGGTAGGTTTGAGCCTTGGCAACATTCATGGGAACATAGCGTCGGCCCTTGACCGTATAGGGAGCGGCTTTGACGCGCCCTTGTCGAATGGCTTCTTTGACTGGAAGGCCGTCGATGGTTTCGAGGTCTTTATTTGTCAAAGCCCAATCAAGTGGGGCCCGCACGACCTCGAACGTAAACTTCCCGATCTGATAGATAACTTTGGAGGTCCCAACGGTAAGTTCATAAGCGCCTTTCAGAATCCATACGGTTCCCTTCACGGTTCCAGACACGACCGTAGCCGTTCCCTCGAGGACTGAACAGCCAGGCATGCTCATGCCGACGACAAAAATCAGCAGGAGCGCTGCTATCATATTCTGACGAGCGGATAGCGGTGTTGGATGGTTGCTATGTAGCTGTTGTCGGTGGACAGTCATCATCTCTCTAACACCCGCAGTCGTTTTTCCGAGAGGCACTCTACAAGAGAGCCAACTCTCGCTACAATATCAAGTTTGTGGGTCATTTTGATGGAAGACGAAAAATGTCTCGGTTGACCATCAGCAGAGTTGCATGTCGAGAGAGAATCCTCTGTCTCCGCAGTCGTCTTGAAAAGAAATCATGAAACATGGTCATAAAAATGAATGGTGGGATGTTGCTTTGTTAAGCGGCATGGGGGTATTCGCCTTTTTCTACAATCTGTCGTCTTCCTTGTTTGGTGTGACGGAAGGACTCTATGCCTCCGTGACCGAGACCATGGTACGCACGGGAGAATATGTTCAGCTCACGTTGCACGGTCAACCGTATTGGAATAAACCTCCTATGTTTTTTTGGCTGCAAGCCGTCTCCACCAAATTTTTGGGTTGGCATGAAACGGCTTTGCGGTTACCTTCAGCCCTGTTTAGCGTTGGAACAGTCGTCATCACCTATGGGTTAGGAAAGACTTTATTTTCGTCAACAGCCGGTTTTTGGGCTGCGTTAGTCGCGCTGACCAGTTATGTCTCACTGTGGTTTGGGTCAATGGCCATCATTGATCCCGTGCTGACGTTTTGTATGACCCTGGGGATTTTTGGATTGGTCCGGGCTTATTTTCAAGAAGGAACAGCCTGGTGGTACAGCGTTGGATTTGTCGCATTGGCGTTTGGAGCAATGGTGAAAAATTTTCACGCCTTGGCTCTTCCGGTATTACTATTCTTCATGCTCCTTGTCATACGTCGGGACGCAGCACCTTTGAAAACTTCTTCGTTTTGGGCGGGAGCGTCTATCGCTGTAGGGATTCTTGGATTGTACTATGCCTACTTAGGGCAGGAATTTTTTCAGCATTATGTCTTGAAAGAAAACGTCCTCCGGATGTTGAGAGTAGCTGGAGATACCCAAAGCAGCCTCCTTGACGGGTATTTGGGAAAGCGCCCAATTATTTGGTACGGCATTGTGATTTGGTTTGATTTTTTCCCGTGGTCAGTTCTTCTTCCGTCTGCTTTGCTTCTTCTCTGGAAGCAAAGAATGGTGTCGGATTCTCCACGAGAAATGTTTCTTCTTGTATGGGTGTTGGGCTATTTTCTCGCCTTTTCCTTGTTTCCGGAAAAGCATGAACGATATTTAATGCCCATGGTTCCAGGGGTCGCGGTGATGGTCGGATACTTCTATTATCGAGTCCTTGAACGGCAAGATCTCAATGTGTGGGAACATTCGGTGTTTCGGCTTATGCTCGGACTCTTAAGTCTTCTCTGTCTCATTATCATTGTTGTTGCACCCTATTTGCTGAACAAAAAATGGAATGTGCCATTTGACATCGTCCCGGTGGGGTACCAAGCCGCCATGCTTGTCGGGGTCGGTGTGTTGCTGCATGCGGTGCGTAAAAGTCGGGAAACACTCGCCCTGAAGATGGTGGGCACGTTAGCCGTTGGTCTGATGATCGGGGTGGTTGTATTTGTCGTGCCGGGAATTCATGCCGTGGCTTCGCCGAAGCTGATGCTGACGGAAGTGCAAGCGTTTTTAAAGGATCCCGATGATCCGGTCACGACGTTTCAACATTGGCACTGGCGAAGTGACGAGGATCTCTACTATTGGCTGCATGTGCATAAAGGCCAGGACCTGATTGGAGAAGGACTGAGTGATGAAGCCGCGTTGGGTGCCTTACGACAAAAAATTGAAACGTCAGGAGAACAGATTCTTCTCATGACGGATCAACAATATCAAGAGATCATTTCTCCAGCGTCGGAGTTGACATCCACAATTCTTCGGGAATTTCTGAGGCCCAAAAAGAAGATTGTGTTAGTCTCGATACAATAAAAGGACACAACGGCCCATCAGTCTTTGTTCTTCTCTTGTGCGAACTGTTTCATTCCCTTCAATGACAATCGTCGCTCGGGTGCACGTGTTAACGCTTGAGCAAATTCTTCTTTGGATTTTTCGGGCTGGTTTAATTCGAAATAGACTTCTCCTAACAATTCATGCGTCGGCTTGATTGGAATCGGAGGTCCGTAGTCATAGGGTAGGCTGTCTTCCAAGGCTGCGGCTTCCTGCAGGAAGGTCAGAGCTTTTAGGGCGTGTGATTCTTGAAGGAGAATCAACCCTTCAAGTTCTTTCGTCATGCTGAGTCCCGCCACTTCATCTTGTGAGAGTGAGTCGATTTTTTGCGGATCAATTCGTTTTTTCAATTGATCGAGTGCTTTCTTGGCGGTCAGAAAATCTTGAGTGTTGACGGCACTCATGCCGATGGCAAAGAGTTCACTGGCTGCAGAGGTCAATGGTAATCCGGTCCGATCTTCGTTGAAATAGCTGGTATCCCACTCCTCTGTCTCAACCATATAGATGGCCCGCATAGAAGCCCGATAGCCTCTGGCATAGACTGATCGGGTCTTTTGAGCATCTTCTTTGATAATGCTTAACACACGTTTGGCTTCCTGTCGTTGTCCCGCTTGAAGGTAAGCATACATGAGCCATTTTAGGGTGTGATAGGGTCTTGCTGAAATGGTCAAGCCTTTCCGTGTGATCCGTGCTTCACTCGAAGCCCATGCTGTTTCGTTTGCGGTAATGACCTCTTTCCACATTCCCAAAGCCATGAAAATATGCGACGGCATATGCTGCGCATGCGAGGCCGCGGGAGCCAAGGACGAATAGATTCGGGCAGCACGCAGTCCTAATGGTGCATGAATGGGATCATCATAGGAGTGAATCAAATAATGGACGGCTCCCGGATGCTGAGGATTGTTCAGAAACACGCCTTCCGCAATTGCCGCTGCCTTCATATAGACGGCGGTATCCCGCTTGCCCTGAACGCTTCCAAGCAGGGCCAAGGCATACAACGTCTGTGCTTCAAGGTCATCAGGGAATGCTTCGGCTAGCGATCGCATCGCGTCAGCATAGGCTTGATCGCGTGCCGATTTGTCCGCATTTCCGTAGAGTGCTTCAATGGCTTGTAGATATCCTCGCTCACGTTTGGTTGGAGTTTTGGCTAATCGGGAGGCGGGGGTGGCGGCAAAGCGCGAAAGTATAGCGCGCCCTTCTTTGAGGCTTTGTTCACCCCAAAGAGGGTGATTCTCAGTCATGGCCTCACCCCAGTAGGCCATGGCAAAATCCTGGTCTAACCGTTGAGCTTGCAGAAACGCTTCTTTCGCGTCTTCATATTGAAAGTTATGTAAGAGCAATGCGCCTCGAATGAACCACGATTGAGCTTCTGCTTTTCCTGATGTTGGGAATTCAATTTGACCAAGGCCTACGGTGGAAGGTGATGGTTCTGGCGAGGGTTCGGCGTAACCGGAGAGTGTCCAGCTTATGATCAGTCCAGCCATGCCGAATAGAAGAACACATAATCGTTTCATGGATGTTTCTCGGAAATATCGGGTCGTGGATCGGAAACAAAATTGTTCCGGTTGGGCATCTGGATATTGGGGAGCGATTTGGCATCGAGCGTTGCCGTTTCTTTGATGAGGCCGTTGCGAAATAAAATCCACGCGGCGACGGCATAAACTTGCTGCGGGGCTAATGACTGAGGAGCATTCAATGGCATGGCCCGGTAAATGTAATCGAACAAGGTTGTGGCAAATGGCCAAAAGCTGCCCACGGTCTTCAAGGGTTGGTCGGTATTGAGTGTATTGTGGCCGCCAATGAGTGCCGGCATTGGCCCCTCAATTCCTGTTTCGCCATGGCAGGAAGCGCAAAAGTCTGCATAGATGATGGCGCCTTCCTTCACGGTGCCTCGGCCTGAGGGAAGACTATCACCGTTCGGTGAAATATCAATATCCCAGGACTGAATCTCTGCTTGGGCGGCTGGTCGGCCAATGCCGTAGGGTGCCCTCTGTTCAGAGTCTGCCATGACTGATTCAATAGATAGAGACAAGAGCAATGCAACGGTAATAATTCCTGCTGGTATCGGTGTCCATCCGCTAGATTTGAACATTGTTGACCTGCCCATCTTTGGTCACCTTCCAGCTTTGAATGGCATTATTGTGATAGTAAGAGTTGAGCCCGCGAACGGCAACGAGGTCTGCGAGAGCGGGTTGGAGATAGCCAGTTTCGTCCTGACAGCGACTTTGAATAATGGCTTCTTGCCCGTTCCATTGCCAGCCTGATCGAAATCGTGTGTGACACATGGGGAGGACGGGTTGTTGCAATTCAGCCGGCTGCCACGTTTTTCCTCCATCCGTACTCACATCGACATGTGTAATCCGACCTCGGCCAGACCACGCTAACCCTCGAATTTCGGTGAACCCTGTTTGCGTCAATTGTTGTCCTCCTGATGGGGAAGTAACGACAGACTTGGCATCCATTTCAAACGTGAATTGGCGGGCCGTTCCATCCGGCATCAGGTCTGTGTATTTTGAGGTTTCTTCACGGGTCATTGCAGGGTGAGCCATGAGTTTAAGGCGGCGCAACCACTTCACGCAGGTATTGCCTTCCCAACCGGGAATTAGTAACCGCAACGGATAGCCTTGTTCGGGACGCAGCGGTTCCCCATTTTGCGCGTAACAGAGCAAGGCGTCTTTCAAAACGGACTGAAGAGGCAGGCTGCGTGTCAACGCAGCGGCGTCGCTGCCTTCAGCCAGGACCCAGGTCGCATCGGGTGATATCCCGGCTTCGTGAAGTACGGTCGCTAACGCCGCGCCGGTCCACTCACTGGTGCTGGTCAGTCCGTGCGTGTCTTGAACGGTACGCCCGTGAGGGCCTTTCCATTCCTTCCCGGAATTTCCGGAACATTCGATAAAGGTCAGGCGCGATTGAGCGGGAAACCGTTTCAGTTCTTCCACGGTAAAGAGCATGGGCTGGCGAACTAGGCCATGAACTAAAAGACGATGCCGTTCTGGATCAATCGAGGGAATGCCATTATGATGCCGTTCAAAATGAAGGGCTGATGGAGTAATGATTCCTGATAATTGCTGCAGCGGAGTCAGAGATCGTGTCGAAGACGTCAGACGTTGTGCCGGTTCCGACGTCGCACGAGACCCGTAGGGAGAAGGTGCGGCTCCGGGAGTTCGAGTGGGATCCTCTGGAGAGGCTGCCGCCGAGACCGTCGCCGATGGCAAAAGAGTTTGAATGGCTGCGAGCCCCAGCGCGGAGGAAGCCGTGACAAGAAACGCCCGGCGGTCGAGAGGAGACTTTGAGCCAGAATCCTGTAATGTCTCAGGAGGTGCGGCTGTGGCCTTCGTCCGAGGGTGATGGTCATTCTTCATATTTTTCTCCTGATACCAATGAACTCTCGTGTACCATTATATGAATCGTCGGCCTATGACTTCCACCTCATTATTCAAAGGAACAGTGCGCATGGAGAAAACCATTACGGATATGCCTGCTGAAGTCAAGTTGAATGTGAAAGACTGACGACGGGAAGTGCGAATTAGTATAGCCGGAGCAAGTGAGCTGGCAGGTTATACGCAACCATTAGCGGTTATTTGCTCACGATGACCTCTCACGAACGGTGCGCTAACAGAATAATTGTGAGAGAAGCTGCCGTTTATTGGATTGTCGATCAAAATGGAATATTCATTCCGAGTTCGCCAGGCTGGGGACTGCGAGTTGTTTGTCCGCGTCAGTCTTAGAGGAATCCTCTGTGTGATCTGTCGCGGGCATCATGATTTGTACTGGTGATACCGCCTGGCGTTCGCCGGTCATCTGGTGCAAACGCCTGATCATCCATGTCGTTAACAATTGTCCTTTGGGTATTAACACTTTTCCCGTCGTATCGGTAATCGGTTCGCCGACGATCATATTGGGTTC
>BQIY01000106.1 GCA_021604265.1 Nitrospirales bacterium | reverse complement strand
ATTGATCTGGCCAGTGCGGGGAACATACACCGCATTTGGATTATATTTATGGATCTCCGGGATCAGTGGGCCATTCGGTCCATCAGGGACCGACGCCGTTGTAAAGGTTGGGATTCCGGCAAGATGTGCCACTTTTGTCAGAGCCGTCACGTTGGATCGCAGAACGGGAAGATCGATGTCCCTGACTAACTGAAACAGTCCGCTCTGATGGTCAATCAAAAGCATGATCGCATCATCCGGATCGATCATCCATTGGTTTTTCTCTACCGATTTGTTGCTTGACATGCTTGCTCCTTGTTGGTGAGGGTGGTTGATCTGTTTCCGCTAAATTTATCAGAACCGGCCTCCACGATAATCGGTCATGGCTTGCCGAATCTCTTCCTGTGTATTCATCACGAACGGTCCCTGCCCAACGATGGGTTCATCGATCGGCTCTCCATTAAAAACCAGCAACAACGTATCGCCTGTTGCGTCAAGGGAAATCTGTTCGCCTTTCCGTTCGAAAAGAGCCAATTCTTTCCTGTTCATGGTCTTTGTTCCATTGATCAGAACCGTCCCTTTTAGAACCAAGAGCGTGGTCGTGAATCCCTCCGTCAGTTGCAAATCCAGTGACTGTCCTTTATTAAGCTGTATGTCCCATAGATTAATGGGAGTGAATGTTTTTGCCGCACCTGGAGTGCCGGTGTAATTGCCTGCGATAACCCTGACCCTGCTTCCTTGATCATCCACCTTCACAACCGGAATATCTTTGTTCAGAATTTCCTGATACCGCGGCGCAGTCATTTTGTCTTTAGCAGGTAAATTCACCCAGAGTTGAATCATCTCCAGGCTGCCGCCATTTTTAGTAAAGTCGAGACCATGTTTTTCCTCATGGAGAATGCCGCGTGCGGCGGTCATCCATTGCACATCCCCCGGTCCGATTTTGCCTGAGTTCCCGGCGTTGTCCCGGTGTTCGACCTCGCCTTGATACACAATGGTGACCGTTTCAAAGCCACGATGCGGATGTTGTTCCACTCCCCGAGGTTTGTCGGAAGGCGTAAACTCCGCAGGACCGGCATAATCGAGCAGCAGAAACGGACTCATCTCCGTTCCCAATTCGTCATACGAAAACATCGTCGTCACCGGAAACCCATCGCCGACCCAATGCTGACCGGTGTTTGGTACAATTTGCGTGAGGTTTTTTGTTGTCACGATGATTCCCTCTTTTCATTTGGCACTAGCGTGGATGTTCCCCAATTTTTCTTGTGGGCTACGGTGATATATAATTCTTGCAGGATCAATGTGCAAGTACGCACATAGATGATACCGCTCAAACAAAAAGGGAATTTCGATGCCCACCAAGAAGAATGTGTTTTGTCCTGTAGAATCCACGCTTGACGCCATCGCTGGGCGATGGAAGGTCTTGATCATTCATCAGTTGCTTGAAGGCACCAAGCGTTTCAATCAATTGCAACGGGAGTTAGGCGGAATCACCCACCGGACGTTAACGAAACAATTGCGTGAAATGGAAGAACGGGGGTTGGTCAATCGAAAAGACTATAAGGAAATTCCTCCTCGAGTCGAATACCGTTTGTCCCCCCTTGGTCAATCACTTGAAAGCGTGTTGCTCGCCATGCATGAATGGGGAGAATGCTACGGGCGAAGATTATCACAGAAAAAATGAGTAAAACATTAATGAGCATAATTAGTTTTTCAATGGGGCCAAGGAAAACATTAGAATACGAAACACCAGTAGGGAAATTTCATGCATGTGTTGCAGCGACCAGTTGAGCTCACAGAATCCTGGAAAATCACAGCATGCAAAGCTTCCTTATTTGAGTTAGTTCTTAAACCGGCCGACATATTTTTATAAACATTGACGAGGCCTAAGTCACATGATACCGTCCGAAATAGCAGGTAGCGTAAAAAGTTAGACAGACCATTATGAAAAGAGATAAGAATTACGGGCGTATGAAAGGGTGGGTTTTCCTCCTTTTATTTGGGATCTTCAGTCTCCCCTTTCTTCATGACCATCGCATCCAACCGGCAGAAGCCGGATATGGAGCCCAGAGTCCTGAACAGTCAGGCCTGGTCCGCCATGTTCATCTGGCAGAGCATTCTTCCCACGTACCCCAGCCAGAATCCGGTGAGCACCAGAATCAGGACCTATGGCCAATTCTAGACCATGTTTCTCTCATCACCCTGGCTTCAGGTTCGAGCACGAACCTTTTCACCATACTGCCCATAGTCGACGCCTCGCCCAATGACTATCCGTCACCTGATCTACTCCAAAGTTTATGTGAGCCAACGTCACCAGTCCGCGGAAGTCCGCTGAACGGATTCAACGCTGTCCTTCCTACCACAAGTCTTCTTCTTCCTATCCATTCAGGAAGAGCTCCGCCTTCTTTCCCTTTGTAATACGTTTCCATTCCCTGCAGCTTTAACAAGTAACCCCTAGCCAATTAACGGGCAGCCTTGGTGTGGGCTGACTGCTGCACTTTCTCTGCCTCATGAGTTTGTGAAGATAGCCTTTGTAAAAGCTGGGAATGTTCTCAGGACACTTGGGTCTTGTTGAGCGGGACCCCACCTTGGATCTGAAGGAAGGTAGACCATGAAACGAAGGTTTTTCTGGGCTTTGGGTTTTATTGTGTTGCTTGCCGTGGGTGTGACGGCCATTCTCGGTGGAGCATTTCGTTTGGATTCCTTCATCAGTTCACAAGCTTCAGAGGAAGGTCCAACGGAAACAGATCCCGTTTCGATTACCTTGTGGTCTGACAAGGCTGAACTTTTCTTAGAGTATCCGTCATTTGTGACGGGGCATCCCTCTATCTTCGCTGCGCATCTGACGGACCTTCGAAATTTTCGACCTGTCATAACCGGCAGTGTTGAAGTTCGAATGACCAGGAAGGGGCAACCAGTATTATCATTTTTGGCTTCGGCTCCGCTCAGGCCAGGCATCTTTAACCCTTCCGTCACCATGCCGGAACCTGGAACCTATGAGATGGAACTTGAGGTTAGGAGTGATTCCCTCAAAGAAATCTTTCATCTTCCCAACGTCCATGTCTTTTCCAGCGCGACCGAGGTCGAACGGCAGACAGCAGAGCCAGAACCGCTGAACCTTCAAGAGGAAATCACCTTTTTAAAAGAACAGCAATGGAAGGTTGAATTTGCCACGAAAGCGGCCACCAATCAGATCCTGACTTCAACCATCAGGGCTCGGGGAAGCATTACCTCCAAAATGGGACAAGAGGTGGTGGTTACGGCACCAGCCACTGGCCTGGTTGTATTGTCAGCCTCTGCCCGTCTTCCCATCATGGGCCAGATGGTAGAAAAAGGAGAGGTCCTCGTAGCGATCACACCAGGATTTTCCACGGCGAGTCGGGCTGAATTGGAGTCTGCTGTCTCAGAGGCCGAATTACAACAAGCGCAGGCCCAACGGGAGCTTGATCGTGCCCAACGCTTATTTGCGGAAAAGGTTCTAGCCCAAAAACAGGTCGAGCAAGCGAATACCACATTTCTTCTGGCCAAAAATAAGCACGCGGAAGCTCAAAAGCGTTTGGCGTCCTTAGCGCTTACTCAACAGGTTGGTCGCGCTGACACTCGCGACCGGACTCAGGATTTCCTTCTCCGGGCCCCGATTCAAGGGGTGATCGTCAAGGCTGCTCTGACTCTGGGATCCAGAGTCGAGGCTGGAGAAGAATTGTTCACGGTCATCAATATGGATCAGGTGTGGGTCGAAGCTCGGGTCTATGGGTCCGATGTTTCGAAAATTTCCCCACATGCCAGGGCTTCCTTTCAGCCTCAAGGCATGTCAAGGCTGATTTTACCGGACCAAGTCAACACCCGCTTGGTCGCCATTGGCAATGTCATCGACCCTGAAACCAAAACGCTTCCGGTGATTTTTGAAGTGGAAAACCCCGACCATAGTCTGAAGGTGGGCATGCATGCAGACGTGTTTATTGAAACAGGAGACAACGTGGAATCCGTCGCCATTCCGTCAACGGCGGTGCTGCACGAAAGCGGGAAAAAAGTGGTCTTTGTTCAAACCGGTGGGGAGACATTCGAAAAACGGTTCATCATCACGGGCGTCACGACCAGCCTTGAAGATGAAGAGGTGGTACAGATTCTAGAAGGCATTGAAGCTGATGAACGTGTGGTCACGAAGGGGGCCTATGCCATCAGGCTGGCGTCAGCCTCAGGCGAAATTCCAACCCATGCCCATTAGTCGAACTGGTGAGTAACAATTCATGGTGATGTTTCACGAAAAAAAACAAATGAGAATGGCATGATCGCGCTTATTGAATGGTCATTAAGAAACAGACTGATGGTCATGGCGGTGTCCGTGGCCACGCTCGTGACCGGAGTCATCTTAGCCCGGAGCATGCCTGTAGACGTATTCCCTAACCTGACCGCGCCCACCGTCACGATTCTGACTGAGGCCGCCTCACTCGCGCCGGAGGAAGTGGAAACACTGGTGACCCTGCCGATCGAAACCGTCATGAACGGGGCGACGGGTGTGCGTCGGGTGCGCTCGGCTTCTTCGATTGGCTTTTCTATTGTCTGGATTGAATTTGACTGGGGCACCGATGTGTACCGGGCACGACAAATCGTCAGTGAGAAACTTCAACTGGTGGGAGACCGCCTGCCTCCCGAAGTTCGGCAACCCGTCCTCGCGCCCATATCTTCTATTATGGGTGAGATATTGTTTCTGGGAGTGCGGGGTCCGGATTTCCAACAAGCCCGAACCCTCGCCGATTGGGAGATTCGACGACGGTTGTTGGCCATTCCTGGCGTCGCACAGGTGATTCCGATTGGAGGGAATGTCAAACAATATCAAGTGCTCGTTTCTCCGGAACACCTTCAGATTGCCCATATTTCGTTATCGGATATCTCGCGGGCGCTTGAACAGTCCAATACGAATGCGACAGGTGGATTCCTTCTTTCATCGGGGCAGGAACATCTTGTGCGCGGCATCGGCCGCATTCACTCCCTGAATGATATCGAGCAGACGGTTGTGGACTTTAAAAAGGAAGAGCCTATCCTCCTCGGGCAGGTGGCAGATGTAAGGATTGGCAACGCCTTAAAGCGCGGCGAAGGCTCTGTTAATGGTGAACCGGCTGTGGTCATGGCCATTTTGAAACAACCTGAAGCCAATACTCTGACTCTGACTCATCACATTGATCGCGTGCTCGATGAGATCGAGCCGCGTTTGCCGGAGGGATTTATCCTGGACCGGGCTCTCTTTCGACAATCAGATTTTATTCAGATTGCCATTCAGAACGTGGTGAATGCGCTTCGAGATGGCGCTCTGTTGGTCGTGATTGTTCTGTTCATCTTTTTGTTGAGTATTCGTGGCACCTTCATTTCCGTCATGGCCATTCCACTCTCCTTAGCGGGCGCTCTCATTGGGCTCAAGCTCGCCGGGGTAACCATCAACACCATGACCCTGGGAGGACTGACGATCGCGGTGGGTTTGTTGGCGGACGATGCCATTGTGTTTGTTGTTAACATTGTGCGCCGCCTACGGAAGGAACGGGATAAAGCTCCAGACGAACAGCGTCCGCTGCTGGCTGTGGTTCAGGAAGCCTGCGCCGAAGTCACCCCTTCCATTGTATTTGCCACCTTCATCATCATGCTGGTGATGCTCCCGCTCTTCTTCCTCGGAGGGGTAGAGGGTCGTTTACTTTGGCCCCTGGGCTATGCCTATCTTCTCGCGGTGTTTGCGTCGCTTCTGGTGGCCGTGACCGTCACACCAGTCTTGAGCACGCTGTTATTACAACAGGACCAGGAATCGTCGAACGAAGGATGGGTGGTCAACAAGCTCCTCCACTATTATCAAAAAAGCCTGACAACGGTTTTGCGACATCCTAACGTGATGCAAGGGCTGGCCGTCCTTCTCCTCCTTGTGGCCATGGCCATTTTGCCTTGGCTCGGGCGGACTTTTTTGCCCTCATTTAATGAGGGCACGCTCACCGTGAATATCGTGACGTTGCCTGGGACCTCCTTACCTGAATCGGACCGGATCGCTCGCTTGGTGGAAGAAACCCTGTTGGGACATCCGGAAGTGGTCTCAACGGCACGGCGAACCGGGCGAGCCGAACTTGATGAACATGCCGAAGGGGTGAATTCAAGCGAACTCGATGTCATGCTGCGGATGCGAGAGCGGAGTAAGGAGGCGTTTCTCGTGGCGGTGCGTGAGTCGTT
The DNA here is from genome assembly GCA_021604265.1 of Nitrospirales bacterium. Next base: position 1,047 of record BQIY01000106.1, on the reverse strand, counting down.
TCGAATGATTCCAGGTATCACGGTCAATATCGGCCAGCCCATCTCGCACCGCATCGACCACATGTTGTCGGGAACCCGAAGTGCCATTGCCGTCAAGCTGTTTGGGCCGGACCTCTACACCTTGCGCCAACTGGCGAAAAAAGTCGAACAGGTCATGAAACCTATTCCGGGCGTGGTGGATCTGGCCGTCGATCAGCAAACTGATATCCCTTTGCTGACTGTCGCTTTCAATCGCAGAGCCCTGGCCTCGCACGGCTTAAGGGTGGGGGAAGTCAACGAGACTCTTCAGACAGCATTGAAGGGTCGAACCGTTACTCGGGTCCTGGAGGGGCAACGTGCCGTGGATTTGATTGTCAGGTATGACGACGGGTATCGAAAAAACCCTAGCATCCTGGATTCGACGCTGATCGACACGCCAGGAGGCAACCGCGTCCCACTCAGTATGTTGGCGACGATCTATGATGATTATGGCCCCAACAAAATTAACCGCGAAAATGTCCAGCGAAAAATGGTGGTGGCGTGTAACGTGGGGGAGCGAGACCTCGGAAGCGTGGTGGAGGACATCCAGCAGCGAATCACCGCGCAAGTCCATTTTCCACCTGGTTATTACATTACCTATGGTGGGCAGTTTGAAAGCCAGCAAGAAGCCGCCCGGCTCATTCTTCTCATCAGCCTTGTGGTCTTAGTGGGGATGATCGTCTTACTGTATCAAGCCTTTTCCTCCCTCCGACTCGCCTTGCTGATCCTGATCAATCTTCCACTGGCGCTCGTCGGAGGGGTGCTGTCTGTCGCCCTGACCGGCGGCGTGCTCAGTGTGGCATCCCTCGTGGGGTTCATCACGCTCTTTGGCATTACCATTCGCAATGGAATTTTATTAATCGCTCGGTACCAGTCCCTGCTTGCGGAGGGTATCCCGTTACGTCAGGTGGTGATGGAAGGCTCCCTTGACCGATTGACACCAATTTTGATGACGGCCCTGGTGACCGTGTTTGCACTCATTCCCTTGGCTCTTGGACAAGGACAGCCGGGCAGCGAAATCCAAAGCCC
>BQIY01000105.1 GCA_021604265.1 Nitrospirales bacterium | reverse complement strand
CCAAGAGTGATCCACGGGCCGTTCATGTTTTGGGAAAATGCAATAGTATAGTCAAATCGACATTGAACTTGGTTAAATCCTGGATAGAAATCTTGGATGGGGGTCTTTTGACTTTTAGAATTTAGGTGATGCTTCTTAAGTTCTTTGATGTAAACCGTTTTAGGTAACGAGCCATGAGAGAAAGCCTCTCCAATGGATTTCCCATTTGCCTTCAAAAAAACGCCAAAATTAGGATCCTTCTTATCGTGGTCATGATCTGGGTTTTTTTCACTTGCTAAGGTCACTCGTATGTAGCCATATTCCCCAGCTTCAACAAATGTTACACAAAGGATTAAGGTAATTGAAAAAAGGAATGAAGCGGTGATAAGGGCACGCAGAAAAGAAAATTTAACCATGCGCCATTCCATGATTACTGAATACAAAATTCCATTGCGGCATTCAGCGCATGCCACAAATATTCTGCTTCAAGGTGTTGTGGGTTATCAGAGGGAGTAGCACTTTCATTTCTCAGGAAGGTGTCCTGAACTTTCCCATACCACTCATCCAAAGAGATAAATGTCTGTTGATTTTGATCTTTGCACTGCGGGGGGATTTTTCGAATTTTTTGATAAAAAATTGGAAGCCACATGCGAAGCCGTTTAGAGGCGTCAGAAAGAGTCAAATGTGGCTTTCGTTGTTGTAACTCCTCAATTTCCGCCTCAAGCTCAACTCGCAATAACTCCTGAAACTGGGTGGGTAATCGAATCAGGGAAAGAGAAAGAGTATCAATCGACATATCTATGGCACTGCGTGTTGTCAGAATCACCCCAAATCCTACATTGAGTGTGGCCTGCTTTTTTAATTCCACGACATTAAGTCTATTCAGTAATTTCGCTTTGAAATTTTCTGCGGCCTGTTCTATAAGGTGTCGTTTGGCCACGCTGTTGACCTGCATTTGGGTGAAATGAAAAAGTTGATTGACATACAGCCTGCTGAGTCTGATTGAAAGGTCCTTAGCTTTACGATGAATGTTCGTAAAAACAATCAAGGTATCCCGAGGGCCGGGGCCTTGACCTGTGACGTAGGTAGGGACCGATTCAAAAAATTTATTAACGTAGCTCTTTGTTCCCGACGGCAGTTCTTCAGACTGTTCCAAATTCATGAGTTGCCAGAGGAGCGATTGTTTTGGCACAACGTGAAGACTATCCCAATTAGTGTTGTAATCAAAAAGTTTATCCTCAAGGTGGCGAATTTTCTTATCAGCCTTATCGAGGGCTTGATTGGTTGCTTTGGACACATCTAATTGAAGGGCCACAAGATTCTCAATCACCTCCTGGGTTTGGCCACGATCCTCTTGAACACTGGTTCGTAATTTTCGAGTTGGAGACAGGACCTGATCCCGGTCAATCCCACTGATTATTTGCTGAAATTTCTCGATGCGTTGTTTTGCCTGTTCGAGATGGTTATTTTGTTGCTGAAATTGTGCGGCAAGGAATTTCTTCTGGCTCTGAATCCCCTCTTGGGCCTTTCTGTAATAGGACTCCAAATTAATGGCTTCCTGCTTTAGAGCCCTTTTGGCGCGCTTGCAGATTCTGTCAGCCTTAAGCCTATAAGTTTTTATCTGGGACTCGAAAACTTGGTCTCCTGGGTCTCCCAAAAAGGTTAAATTTAAGCATTCCTCGACAATGGGGTCCCGGTCGGGTGGTTGCTCGGCGAGGGAAAACTTCGAGAAGAAAATGATTGGAATAAGCGGGATTCCCATTATGAAAAAGAAGCCTACTAGCTTCTTTAAAGGAATTCTTCTTAACAACAAACCATCGCTACTTTTCATGTTTGGGGAGAAATAAATCGACAACACGACAGAAAATTTTCACGATTATTATGTTTTTCAGAGCAACCTTTTTATCTCAAGAATTGCCTTCTGCTTCTTCACCTCATTCAAGGCAGAGTTTGTCTCGCTAATAAATGTCAAAATTGTCTCCTTCTCTATTTTTTTAAGAGCCGTCAGAGTTGAACGTTCAGCTCCCATCTTTGTCGATACCCATTTTTCAACATCGAAAAATAGCTCTGTTAGAAGCGTATTCGGGAGAGGAGATTCCATCACCTTTTCTTGCATCATTTGTAAAACTCGCAATCCGGATTCCTCAACATCAACATTGAAAGTTTCGACTGCTTGGACCATGTCTCGCAGAAGAGTCAGTGTCAGATCAGCAAAATTAGCGAGATCCGCAATGGTCATTTTTAATTCCATTGGTGACCCTGCTATTCGGAGAATATTGACACTATCTACCAGCAGATCACGAAACTTAGACCCTCTTAACTCGGTTAGTGCGATGTATGCAGACAATACTTTCATTTCGTGAATTTCAGGATGTGTCTTGATTTGGCCAGCTAAGAAGGTTCTAAGACTCTCCAATATGTCCTTCTTATTTTGGTCGAAAGTTACTGTCAAATTTTTGATCATGTCGGAGAGGAATTTTTGTTGTATTTGCACCTTCCCTTTAAGCCCCGCAAGGTCCGCTCTATATTCTGCTCCACGGACATGGGTTTCTGAGTCGCCTTCGAGTCTCCGCAATATTTCCTCAATAAAATCTGCATCGTCTTTTTCCCTCACCTTCAGCTCTGCCTTCATTATCAATAAATTTCTTAATGTCTGAGTGGTTTGTTGGAGGTAAGATAATTTGGACCGAACGTATAACTCTGTATGTCGAAAAACTATCGGAGAATTATTAGGAAGATTGCGGATTGTAAGTCGCAGTTGATCCAAATGAGCCTGGTCTACAATATAGGATCCAAGGGTTGACGGTTTATAGAGAGCCAGGTAAACCCGCACATTCATTTTACCAATTTTGAGAAATAATTCCTTTTGTAGTTTTTCTCTGGCATCAGCCCCTAATGCGGAAACGAGATACTCTGCAGCGATGCCTTGATTGTTTAAAACGGAAATGCGAGTGGCTTCCAATAGGAGAGGTGGGTGTGATGTTGCCTTGTTCGTACAGTTCAACAGTTGGATTTTGGAAAGAATTAAGTTTCCCGCGGTTCCAAGATAACTTTCCTCGTCTTTTTTCATTTTCTGTAGCTTTTCTTCCAGAGATTGTGCTTGGGTGGCGTTGGCTTTGATACGGGACAGAAGTTCGGAGGGATCATAAGCGGAGTCTGCAGTACAGTTGGTACTGGGCCTTACCCAGGAAGGCATTAGGAGTAAAATTAAAATTATTGTTGCCAATCGAAATGGCAAAAGTCCGAATTCTTTAAAAACCATCTTGTCTCTCTCTCTAAAGCCTCAGAGTCCCAGATAATATTTCTCCCAAGAAAATAATCTTGGGAAAATGTCCTAGGGTAACAGGGGCAGGAAACATTAAAACGAACAATTGGCAAAAGCAAGAAATTTTATGGTGATCTTTTCCCATAAATGAAAAATATAGTTAATCTTCCAGACAAGCCGAGAACTAAAATTTCCTGATAACTCTGTGAGTTCAAACCTTTTAGTAGGTATTGTTAAAAATCGTACGAAGTCGTTAATTTGTAGTAAATTCAAATAGCGTCCCGTCCAATGAAAAACCGTATCAATACAAGAAACACTAACAGGAGCCAGGACGCTTCCCTGAAAATCTTGTTTAACTTTTTGGGCTAGATTCGCAGGTCGGTTGGGCCATTCTTGAAGCTCCCTTGGGTTTATTTGGTAGGCTCTATTGAGGAGATTTTTGAAACGCCACAAACGTAACCCTCTAAACAATAGAAAAAGAAAAAAGAAAATTATGCTAATATTTAAATATAAAATACTTATTTGGGAATCAGAAAGATTTTCCAGTAATAATTGGAAAAAGTCGTACCCTTTTTGCAAATTTTCATTTTGCAGAAAATTACTGGCAAAGTTAGAATTCAACGAATGACCTTAGGTTTTCCAGAATTCTCTGGTAATAGATTTAACTCATGAACACCAACTTTTTAAAATTAAAAGAATAAATGAGATTAAAAAACAAGGTGATACTCAGACAGATCTACCGGGCTAAGCCTGAAGATTCCAAAATTCTATGAATAAAAGGAAGGTGAGAAAGAGGTGCTTGGTTTAAACGAAAAAGGCCGGGTGTGATCCCAGCCTTCTCCTCAGGTGAGAAACGTAACAACGGGAGGTTCCCGTTATCCTTTACTCAATCAGATCAAACTGGTGGTAGCTATCCCTCGGAAGGAGAATGATGGTGCGGTTCTCTTTGGGAACCACGCTTTTCCGATGCCTATTGTTATTCGAGAGGATCAATACACTGTGGACTCTCATAGCGGGGATTATTTACCAGGGTACTTATTGGATACGCGTCCATCTCCTCGGCTTGATAGGGCCCCAAGAGTCCACTGAGATAGACCGTGTTATTCAGCCCAGGATTGAGCCAGCTCGCATACGACTGTTTCGAGAGAATCACGGGCATGCGATTATGAATGGGTTCCATCAGGGCATTGGGGCCGGTCGTGATCAAGGTACACGTGTCTAAAGCCGGGTCCTGTTTCTCCCACCGTTCCCATAAGCCAGCGAACGCGAAGAGCCGACCATCCTTGAGCCGGATGTAGTAGGGTTGTTTGGTTTTGCCTTCCCGTTTCCACTCATAAAAGCCATCGGCCAGCACCAGACAGCGTTGGTGTTTGAACGCTTTGCGGAATGAGGGCTTCTCGTCCACCGTCTCCGCTCGGGCATTGATTAGCTTATTGCCGATGCTGGGGTCCTTGGCCCACGAGGGTACAAGGCCCCATTTCAATTCCACACATTCTCGTTCTAAGGATTCGGGGTTGGTCCGTATACAGGCGACGAGTTGCGAGGGTGCAATGTTGTAGCGTGGGGATAATGGCGGCACAACCTTCAGACCCAATAGGTTCGCCAAGTGCTGCATATTCTCTTTGCGTGTGAAGCGACCGCACATAATTGGACTTAATGGGATAAAGGCTGAAACCTTCCCCTACAAAATTGTCTGAATAAAGGGAAACTGGCGGAAGTGAGGGGAGACTAAACGAAAAAGGCCGGGTGTGCCCCCAGCCTTCTCCGCAGGTGAGAAACGTAACAACGGGAGGTTCCCGCTATCCAGGAGTCAATCATTTCCGGCAGCTGGAGCCTATCCCTCGGAAGGGGAAGGCTCTTCTCATACCAACACCTAAACCCGTGAAGTGGCAAGCTCGTTTTAAACTGGTACTGCCAGATACAATGCTTGAGGCCTATTGAATCTCCCAGTCGGTTGAGGTGGCCCCAGGGGAGCCCATAGTGGTGATGGTTAAGCCATTCATGATCCACACCTGTACGGCACTGAGCAGGCTGTTGCGCCAGACAAGATCGGCCTTGCCGTTCGCATCGACATCCCCAACCTGCGCAATCTTCCACGACGAGGCGAGGCTACCCAATACGCCAGAGGAGGCAATGGTGGCTCCATTCATCAGCCAGATGACCACCACGCCGCTCGTGTCATTCTTCCAAATCAGGTCGGCCTTCCCATCACCATTGGTATCGCCTACCCCCTCAATCTTCCAAGCTTCGGATGTGGTACCCGGAAAGCCCACCGAGGTGATCGTCAGCCCATTCATGAGCCAGATCGCCACAGTCCCACTGCTGCCCTTGCGCCAAATAACATCGGCGGCCTGATCCCCGTTCACATCGCCCACCCCTGCGATTTGCCACGCCAACGAGACCCCGGGGGGAAACCCCGCCGACATGATGGATGCCCCATTCATGAACCACACCGCCACTGCGCCTGAACTGGTATTGCGCCAAACGATGTCGGCATTGCCATCCGCGTTGACATCCCCGACGGCCTGAATGCCCCATGCCGGTGGGGCACTGCCCGGAAAGCCCACGGAGGTGATCGTCGCCCCGTTCATCAGCCAGATGGCCACCGTGCCACTGGTGCTATTGCGCCAAATGACATCCGCCTTGCCATCCCCATTCACATCGCCTACGCCGTTAATCTGCCACGCTAACGGCACTCCACCGGGGAAGCCAGCGGAGGCAATCGCTGCCCCGTTCATGAACCAGATTGCCGTGGCACCATTACTATTGCGCCAGAGGATGTCAGCTTTCCCATCGCCATTCATATCACGGCTCTCTCTTCTGCCACCCTGATTATTGACCGTGATAGTGACATCCGAACTATTGGAGAGTGCCCCGTCGATGGCAGTCAGCCGCAATACATAGGTCCCCACGCTACTGAAGGTTGCGGTGGTATCCACGGCGACGGGATTACCGAAGATGACCACACCGGGACCACTGATCTTGGTCCAGAGGGTGGTCACAACCCCCGGCGAAGCAGGCAAACCATCATCCGTCACCGTGCCATCCAGCGTAGCGGTATTCGTCGGAAAGGTGATTGTTTGCCCCGGCCCCGCATGAACGGTTGGCGGTTGGTTTATGGGCGGAGGGGGCGGCATGGGCTTCACGGTGATAGTCACCTCGCCACTATTCAGCAGTGCGCCATCATTGGCGTTGAGGCGCAGAACGTAGACGCCAGCCGCACTGAAACTTGCCGTGGTATCTACCGCAGCTGCATTACTAAACGTCACCGTCCCCGGCCCGCTTACCTTGTTCCATGTGGTGGTCATCCTCCCCGGTGGGTTGGGCCAGCCGTCATCCGTGACGGTGCCATCAAGCATCGCGGCATTGGGAAGGGTGATGGTTTGCGTAGATCCGGCATTCACGGTGGGGGCCTGTTTTACTGGCCCTGCCAACGCCACCCCCTGGCCTGAGTTATTTACATCCGGATTCATGGAATAATTCTTGACACTGTGGCACCTGAACCCCCCCCTTCCGTCGCCGTGACACACGCGATTGGCTGAACGGGTATTGGCAAAGACTGCATCGAGGTGTTGATCGTCGTCCACCAAGCCCAGGGCTACGTCACCGCTCCTGTTGTCCTCCGGGCTGACATCGCGGCAGGAGAACCTCCCCGCCCCATCGCCCAGACAGAGGCGATTGGGTTGATTGCTATTGGCGAACACTGCATCGAGATGCGGATCACCATTCACCAACCCCAGGGCTACACTGGTGGTGGTATTTGTATCTGAGCTGACATTCTGGCATGTAAACCCGCCGTTCCCATCGCCTAGACAGACACGATTGGGTTGATTGCTATTGGCAAACACCGCATCGAGATGTTGGTCACCGTCCACCAACCCGAGCGCAACACTAGTGGTGGTATTTGTATCTGCGCTGACATTCTGGCATGTAAACCTGCCGTTCCCATCGCCTAGGCAGACCTGATTGGTCTCATTCCTATTAGAAAAGATAGCATCCAGGTGT
>BQIY01000104.1 GCA_021604265.1 Nitrospirales bacterium | reverse complement strand
CTTCGATCACATAGATCAGATCGGCATTGCGAACAGCAGAGAAACGATGCGCAATGATAAGCACAGTTGCTTTCCCAGAGAGCGACGCCATGGTCTCCACCACCTGGGCCTCCGTTTCCGCATCAAGAGCACTCGTCGCTTCATCAAGGATATAGAGGAGGCGCGGTACCGCAAGAGCGCGGGCAAGCCCCAAACGCTGCCGTTCTCCACCTGATAATCTCGTTCCGCGGTCTCCAACTGGAGTTGCATTTCCTGTATCAAGACCACGCACAAACTGGGCCGCCGCCCGAGAGAGAGCCACGTCGATCGCCGAATCAGCTATGGTATTGCCAAAGCGCACATTATCAGCAATGGTTCCAGCTAAAAGGGTCGTGTCTTGGCCAACATAACCGATGGCTCGACGCCACGTTGGAAGCGGGAGGGCAAAAAGGTCGTACCCGCTAATTTGTATCGCACCATGGTTCACAGGTACTAGCCTGAGAATGGCGTCCGCAAGTGTCGATTTGCCTGATCCAGTGGGCCCCACCAAAGCAACAATACTGCCGGCAGGGACAACAAGATCGATATTTCTCAATACCGATCTGTCTCCACGTTGAATAGTAACCGATCGAAAGACAATTTCAGGAGCACTGGCAGTGATACCTACGGGGAGTGGCTGTTCATCCACAGGCTCTGCTAGATTATTCGCACTCTTCAAAATATTACGTAAATTCCCTAATGCAGGCAACAATGAATTTTGAGCTTGAATGCCCTGCTGCAAAGAGGTGACACGCGGTAGAAGCCGTACAAATAATGCCAAGACAACAAGTAAGGTCGGAATGTCGACTGAAAAAAATAGTGGTCCCACAATCAACAGACTCGCGATGCCTGCAGCACCTCCAAACTCAAACACCGCCTTTGCTTTCTGCATGTCAAAAGAGTTCTTGAAATAGAACGAAGCAAGCTGGTTAGCCGCAGTTGAGAAGCGCTCTACTGACACACCTTCTGCAACAGCAGCCTTGACGAGCTTCACGGCAGAAATATATTCAGTTGCCAATGACTGAACATCAGCCTGAGCCCGAGTAATAGCTCTGCCATACCCGTATGCGCGAACCAGGTACGGACGTGTCGTGAGAAACAGCAACGCTCCCAATACCGCGACAGCCAAACTCACAATTGGTGAAATGAGCAAGGCAAGTATCAAATAGATTACAAGATTAATAATGGCTGTGACTACAAGACAGGTGTGGTAAAATGCCCCGTTCACACGGTTCACTTCGGCCACGAGAGCCGATACCACATCTCCTCCCCGCCGTTCGCTCAAGAAGGAAAGGTCTGAACGAATCGAAGCTTCAAAGAGCTGCGTTTGCCAACGCACAACGTATTCCACTTGAAGCGTTGCAGCGAGGCGTGCCTGTGCCAAAAAAGCAATCACACTTAGCAGGATGAAGGCAAGCATTAAAATACCTACGCCGAGCGGGCCATCAGGTAATCCTAACGCAGAAGGAATGTCAGCAAGAAAAGCCTTAAAGCCACTCTGTTTCTCAGCTGCCGATACTCCAAGTGAACCAAGTAACGGCAAGGCCACGGTAATTGCGATTCCCTCAAGAAGGCCACTAACGACCAACAACGTAACGAGCACCAGAACCCGAATCCCGAAGACGCGCCACGCGTCAATGATGAGAAAGCGAAGTTCGGCCATCATTGCACCTCAGTCTCTATTGGCTTCTCGATAATTTTAAACTCCCCATCTTCCCAACCAGAGCCAGCAAAGCGCCGACCAGCAATGGCTTCGATCGCCCTAGCATATTGCTCACCCCTTGCCCTCACCGTATGGCGAGCCCAGACAAGTTCCTGTCCAGCAGATGCGATAAGCTGCGCATCGGCAGGATTTGCCTGTAACCATGCATCAATCTCGACAATTGTTTCTGGTGTTGTAACCACCGCATTTACTCTGTCACGAAAACCAAGCTTCATAAAACCATTTGGCGGTTGTGCAGCAAGTACTGTTCCTGAAGCCGGTATCTCAAAATACTTCCGAATTGGAAAGCCCAACGCAGAACCACAGGTAAAAGCATATCGGGAAGTACGAAAACCTTGATCCCAGCAATGGTTGAAAAAATTACGGACAAAAGGCCAGCGTAAGGCTTTTGAGTTAATTCTATTGATAATCGAAATCATGTCCACGAGCATGAGCCCTGTCCAGGGTATTCCTGCTTTTCTGAGACGAACCCGCACTTCTTGTCTGGCAGCATAACGCGCTCCCTGCACAGCCCATCGCTGTCGACGATAATCGAGCCTACTCCAGCAAAACTCGCTTTCAGAGATCATTGCCGCGGACGAGATCACTCGGTGAGCATTGGCATTGATGAAATCCCACCAATGATCATTGACACGAGCGCCAAAACTTTCACGATGTAAATCGCTTATTGCGGATCTGGGTTGGACGAATTCCTTGCCCCAACCAATGACGAAAAAATCATGTTTTTGGATTCGATCTTTGTGACTCGGATGCATATTGTACGAATCAAATTCCAACATAGAGATTACCCTGATCGCGTCGCTTACAACAAACTCATCGAAAACTCGCTGGCAACCCTCCATAGCACCGGACAGGTCGAAAGGACATTCATACGTATTATCAAGTGACCGAATCACATGGTCGAGATCTTTCTCATATGTCAACGCCGATACGAGAAGCTCAGCCGCAACAATGACATCGAAACGGCCATGTTTTTTTAGAAATGGACGAAGGCCGGCTTTCCAATCCTCATCACTCACATGTCCTGGACCAAACCGAGTGACTTCGCCGACCTCGCGCCAGGCAAGCGGCCAAAGCATGACCGTTCGATTGATATTTTGATATGCAAAATCGATGAGAAGAATACGCATCGTATTTTGCTCAAAGACGAATAACCATCGTCCATTCGTATAACGGCGAATCATGGAGAAGCGAAACGTTCTTAGAAATATTCGACTTACACCAGGTAAACCATTCGGCCGGATCAGCATAAAATAGATGAGGTTCACGCCAATCCACATAGCTTGACAGCGAGTTAAATGCAAAACCTCTTCGGCTTGTCTTTGCCAGTGCATACACCACCTCGCGCATATACCGGGTCCAGACCTCATCGCTCTCGTTTAGACGAGTATTGAAAATCCCGCAGCAGACAGAGAAGTCAGCCATCTCCGTTGGTTTCTGCGACCTCACAAAACGGACGTTTTGAGTAGAATGTAAAGCCTGCGCGCGCGCAATCATGCGTTCGGAAATATCGTACCCAATATAGTGCGACACTGGGAAGCCACGTTCCTTGATCCACTCGAAAAAGCCCGCGAGTCCGCAACCCAGATCATTGATTGAAAATGGCTCTGCGCAACTCTCGAAAAGATAAGAAAATTGGTCAAAGCGAAGAAATTGGTTCTCGCGAGAACGCCAACCAACGCCTAGCGAAGTTGTGCCATGTTTATCGAGCGTGTCATCCATAAAGCTCTCAATCTTGTCAAGCGAAATATCGAATTTATCGTCCATGTCGTTACGCTCCAATTTTATAGACAAATTATTCTACTTCGGCTAGAAGCCTAAACGGCAAAATGTAGAACCAGGGATACGATGCGAGCAGATCGGAACGTGTTGCTTTTAATAAGTCTTTATTTTGAATTCGAATGAAGTAGCGATAGGGTCGAGCATTGGCACCCCATTTGCGTTTAAATCGAAAGACCCCGTCCTGATCCGGCCAGGTCCCACCCCAATTCCACATACGATAGCCACGCTCAGAAGCTGCGACCATCGCAACAAGGAGGATCAGAGCCGTTGCCTGACATTTCCGACCATCTGATGTAATCGCAGGAGTAAAATATTCCACGACGCCTTGAAAATAGAACAGGAGAACCGCTGCAACCGGAATACCATCTTTACTGGCCACATAGAGGCGCCAATCCTTCCCGTAACGGAAACATGCAGGGATGGTAGAGAAATATGATGGCGGCTTAGCGACCCCACTAATCTCAGCCATGTTCGCACGGTGAATCGACTCGAGAAATGGAAGCGCATTTGCGTCTTCTTTAACAATTATGCCGGCCTGCCGTGCGCGCCGAACATTACGTTGAGCGGTACTATCGATTGCATCCAAGATTGCGGCCTCGGCATTGACACCTGATGGCAGGGTCGTGAACTGGCCTGTACGATGATCATCAACATCAAACGGGATATCAGACGGTCCCGACCCTGCCAATGGATTCATGATCATCGTTGCAGCCGCAACATCATGCTCATCCGTAATTTTGCCCCAATCTAGCATTAAGACACGAAAAACATCTGAATCTCTCGCAAGAGGTGAGCCATAACTACCAAAGAAAGGCAGACTGTTAAACACACGACCATAGGGACCGTCTCGCTCAATAATGGGAAGAACGCCAACGGCCACACCATTTTCTAGTGCCAAACGATACCGAGCCTTTCCTCCGATCATATTAGCAAGAAAATTTCGATAGTCGAGTCCATAGTAAAGAAGTGCATCGGGGTGTGTTTCGATAAACTTATTCCATTCAGGCTCGCAATGGGGTGTTAAATCGACAACTTCAATCATTAGCGTAATTCCATTACAGAATCTTCAGGTAATAGCACTTTGCTCTAGAGTTTTGAAGAAGCTATGCCCCGTGTATCGACGAAACCCTAAATCCGGCCACGAGGCCTGCAGCTTGGCTTGGCAGGATTCGAGTCGCTTGTGGAATGAGAACACGTCCCAGTCTTGTTTCACGCAAGCGACTATAAAGACCGAGATGCGGCAGAAAAATGCCCTCATGTTCGACAGAACCTATAGGCACCAACCCTGCCTGGGCTAAACGATCTATTAATGATTTCGCTGTATAAAACTGGCAATGATCGGTTGTTTGTCGAATCGACGGCTGTACAACATGATTACGAAACCTCGCCAAAAGACATCCTTCATTCGGAACCGCAATGAGTACGAGTCCCGACCGCTTAATGATACGAGAAAGTTCACTCATGGCTATCACATCATCATGAATATGCTCGAGAACATGACTACACAAAACAACATCAAATGATTCATGAGGAAAGGGCATGGCTCGAAGATCAACTTCCAGTATGCGATGGGAGCAATCTTGAGAAGCACGGTTCAACCGTATGTCGTTATAATCACAACCCGCAATTTCCACAGAAATATTGCGTCGGGAAAATAGATTGTGCAACACCTCAATGTTGATGCCATCACCACAACCTGCATCAAGGACATGCAGAGGAGACGGCAATCTATTCTCACGGTTCTTGCCCATCAACCATTGATCAAGGATATAACCAAATAGCTTCCATCGCCACTCCAGTGCCCACCGGCTACCTGGAGAACCTAATTGGGAAAGGCGTTGGCTTTCAGTATACCAGGCATCACCCTCAGCAACTTTCTTTCGAATTAATTCACTGACCATTGATCTCAATCGATTGGAATGTAATTGTGAAAATCACAACATAATCATAAAAGAAACTATTCACCATAAAACTCACCTTCTTCGCTTTTTCTATTTCCGATAGAAACATTTATACATGTCTTAAGAAGTAGTCGGATTCCTTGAAGTCTTTTCCTACGAATCACTGCTGTGCAATCAACCGTCTTCGTTGTAATAATCGTTACAATTTTTCTTTTCGAAAAACAAACTCGTTACAACCATGACGACCTCCACAGGTCTTTAATGTAACCAGTCGAAAGCCACGGCATGTAAAGACACGAATGACTTCTTCTGGCTTGGCCACCTCAAATGGAAAACCACCCAACCAGTCCATCATATCTCGCCATAAGTCCATTCCTCTTGGTAAAACACCTCGTCCCTGAATCATTCGAACTAATCGGCGAAGACCGTAGAGATAAGGGGTATGCACACAAACCATCAACATTTGCCCTACCCAATTGGTGTTATATATCTCCTTGACCTTGTGCCAATAGCGCGAAATCAACCCTTGATCATTATAGATAGCAATATATAAATAGCCTTCAACATTTACGACAGCCGCAATATTCTCAAGGGCACTCCACATAGCCCCAGTGTGATGCAGCACTCCCCAACTATAGACAATATCGTAGGTCTGAATGGAATTGAGAAATTCCTGATCTAGGACATCACCTCGTTGAATCTTCCACTCCGAGTCATTCGGAAAAAATTGCCCTCGAAGAGTCTTGGTACAAGCCACTGCCTCCTCATCAAAATCAAATGAGAAAACAGATGCTCCTAACGTCCTAGCAGCCAAGGAAAATAATCCGCTACCGGATCCGGCGTCTAAAAAACTCTTACTTCGAAAATCTTTAACGTCTAACATATTCTGTAGTGACTTCTTGGCTTCAAGCACTCGAGTTTCATCTAGAAGCGCAATAAACTGCCTCCAGTTTTTCCCGAATTCAAAACGCATTGGCTCGTGACTTACCAGAGAGAATAGTTTAACTACGAAAACAACACCATCAATCGCGCGCTTCCGCACGTCCATCTTTCATTGAAACATTCATAACTCCTGGCAGAGTACTTATTCATCACAGATAGTCTTCATCTTCTATAACACAACAACACAAGGGGGGAAATAAAGACCACAAATAAGGCAATGTTCTCTAAATGAAATACGAACGATTCGTGGAAATTCCTCTACCTGCGAAAACACTCATCAATAGCCAAAATGACTTTCGCTCCCTTATTTACACCATAGAATCATCAACGACTTATAACGCCTAAAGTTCAGCACTCAACAGTTTTTTAATATAGCTATTTCCCGTAGCTTGTACGGGGTCACCGAATAAAGGGAAGAGATTGAGAAGCTGTGGAGTCTTAAAAAAAATGACTCTTCCTCTGAATACCCCATTGCTTGCGATGGGGATCTTTTATAAGACTTCTCTCTTATTATCCTGCTCTGCCATTGATCATCTCAGCATACACAGCCGATCTAATTTCATACACTGAATTCAAATTATGAAGTTCAAAAGCACGCTCTCGACCAATCGAACCGATTTCGTTAGCCCACTCAGGGTTATTGAGTAACGAATCAACCGCACTGGCAAGCCCTGTCACATCTCCTTCAGAAAGTAATAGACCTGAACACTGATCCTCAATTAACTCAGAATGCCATTGCACATCATAGGCAACAGTCGGTCGTCCAGAAGCACAGGCCTCAATTAAACTATAACCTCCCATCGGAACAAGATTCACCGTAGCCGCAAAACGTAAAGCAATGACTGATTCACGCGGCAAAAATCCGGCAAAATGTACAGTACGGGCAAGATCAGGATTGTG
>BQIY01000103.1 GCA_021604265.1 Nitrospirales bacterium | reverse complement strand
CATGAATATCATCAGGACTGGTTTCTTGCCTCACGAGAACAGCCCGTTCGCCTCGACTTTTCAGTTCCACCGCCAAATCAGCCGTCAAGACGATTTTACCGGCTGCCGCACCTGGGCCGGCGGGTAGGCCTTTGCCCACAGATTGAAACTTTTCTTCTTCTGACTGTTCGAAGATTGGATAGAGGTATTGTGATAATTGCTCTGGCGCCACTCGCTGTATGGCTTCACGTCGATCAATCAACCCTTTTCTCACCATATCCACGGCAATTCTGACGGCAGCAATTCCCGTGCGTTTGCCAACACGGGTCTGCAGCATATACAACTTGCCTTCTTGAATCGTAAACTCCAGATCCAGCATGTCGCGATAGTGCTTTTCTAACGTTTTCTGTGTTTTGGTGAGGGCTTTATACGCCTGCGGCAATTTTTCATGTAACGCCGAAACTGGAAGGGGCGTGCGAATGCCGGCCACCACATCCTCCCCTTGAGCGTTTAAGAGACATTCCCCGAAAAAGACCGGCTCACCCGTCGCAGGGTTTCGTGTAAAGGCCACACCGGTCCCACTCGTATCGCCCATATTTCCAAAGACCATCGCCACCACATTAATGGCCGTCCCCCATTCATCAGGGATGTCATAGAGTCGTCGATACGTCACCGCACGATCGCCGAACCATGATTCAAACACCGCATTCACCGACATCCGTAATTGCTCAAATGGATCTTGCGGAAAATCCCGGCCAGTTTCATCTCGCACCAGTTGCGTGTAATGAGTGACAAGATCGTGGAGGGCATCTTCGGATAAATCCGTATCATGGACCGCATGGTGCCTCTGCTTTACTTCGCCTAGCACTTTCTCAAAATGTTCCCTGGGTACATTCATGACCACATTGCCGAACATGGCAATAAAGCGGCGATACGCATCAATGGCAAATCGTGCGTTTCCTGTTTTCTTCCCGAGCCCCTTGACCGTTTGATTATTCAAGCCAAGATTGAGTACCGTATCCATCATCCCCGGCATGGACGCACGGGCTCCAGACCGCACGGAAACCAAGAGCGGGGTGTCCACGTCTCCCAAGCGAGCCTTCATGGACTTTTCAACACGCTTTAACCCCTGCAGTGCCTGATCCCACATTCCCGGGGGATAGCGCTTCTTTGAGTGAAAATACTCCACACACGCCTCGGTCGTAATCGTAAAGCCTGGCGGTACGGAAATGTTGAGATTGGTCATTTCGGCCAGACCGGCTCCCTTCCCCCCAAGGAGTTCCTTCATCGAGCCTTTCCCCTCTGCCTTCCCATCACCGTAATAATAGACGTATTTTTTGTGACGCATGACGCCGCTCCCCCTTAAAATAATGCTCGCTTCGTTCTTTGCGTAAACCTTGGGTGAGTCAGTCTTTTGGTATTCGTGTCTACCGGCACGAATCCACGCGTACTCACCACTCGATGGAGCATTCCATAACTCATAAATAAAGAATAGAGAAAGATTACAAGAAACACAATCAACATTTACGCTACAGGCCTCTTACGACGATCCTGTCGTCTCACATATTGAGCAATCACATATTGCTTAGCCCACATTCCGGATCCCATCACCAATATGACAAAGAGCACGAGACCGATGAGACGATAATCTTCGTTCCGCTGCTCTTGGTAATGCAAGGCTCCGTTCACCCCCACCGTCAGCGCCTGCCCTTCACGAATGGTATGCGTATTCCCGGACGGATCGGCAAGGTCAAGCCATTCCGTACAGACTTTCATGGGCCGTTCAACCCCGACCACCTTCATGAATGTCACTTTCACACAATAATGACTGCTGACATCATAGAGCTCTGGCTTGGACAATGCGACGTCTAAGTTCAGTCCACTCATCCACCATCCAAACACCAACAGACCATTACACACAAGAATAAGAACAACCGTGACCCCACGGGAGAACCAAATCAATCGTCTGTCTCGATCGTCGGTTGACATGAAACGAGTTCCACACCTTCATCAGCATGAAAATGTTACATCATCCATTCCTATGAGATATTGTTCTATGACCAGTCGTCATCAATTCACCGACGTGTCAACTTGTGAAAAGTCTGCCAAGGCACAAAACAGGTGATTGACCCGACCCAACAACGAGAGACGATTCGCACGGATATGAGAATCAGAAGCATTCACCATGACGCCTTCAAAAAAACCGTCAATCGGGTTTTTCAATTGCAACAATGTCGTCAGCGCACCGGCATAATCTTGAGAAGACAAATACGCGTCCATCGCTTGCTGTGCAGCATCAACGGCTCGAAGCAGGATCTTCTCCACATCATGTTCAAATATTGTTTGATTGACTTGCGTCGCACGCCATTGCTCTTTCTGAAGGATGCGACTGACTCGTTTATAGCCGCCAATTAATGGGGCAAATTCCGGTTGAGTCGCCACGTGTTGCAGGGCTTGCATCCGGGCGACTAAGTCCGTGAAATCACAAGCCGCAGATGGTCGAACTGCCAGCACCGCATCAATCTGATCATCTGGCATCCCAAACCGCGTTTTCGTGAAAAACCGAAGCCGTTCAAGTAAAAACTCTAAGAGACCGGGAACAATGGATTCGCTTGATGCCGGACTGGCGACGTTCTGGGATTTGATAATCTGTTCCGCCTGGGAAATGAGATGCATCACATTCACTCTCAGATTTTTTTCGATGATAATTCGAACCAACCCGTAGGCCAACCGGCGCAAAGCCAGTGGATCTTCAGAGCCAGACGGAATCATCCCCACGAAAAAAAACGCCGCACACGTATCGAGTCGATCTCCGATTCCCAAAAGCATTCCGAGAGTCGTCTGAGGCAGTAAATCCTCCGGCGTTCCGGGGAGGTACAGTTCTCCAAGCGCGTCACTGACCTCAGCAGGCTCACCGTCATGCTTTGCATATTCCCGCCCCATGATCCCCTGAAGTGAGGGAAACTCTCCGACCATTCCCGTGGTGAGGTCAGCTTTAGCAAGGTATGCCGCCCGCTCACAGACATCTTTCACATCATGAGTGCCAGTGGCCTCGGCAACCTGTGGAATGAATTCCTGCAACCGACACACCTTCTGATAGACCGAACCAAGTTTTTGGTGAAAGGTGATTCCCTGTAATTGTGCGACACGATTGGCTAAGGATATTTTTCGGTCTTCACGGAAGAAGTATTGAGCATCACTCAAACGAGCCGAAAGGACTCGCTCATTTCCTAAACGAATGACATCCATCTTCGGTAATGTCATATTCGTCACGGTAATAAACTTTGGAAGAAGAGCCCCATGTTTCCCAATCAGTGAAAAGTAGCCCTGATGTTCTTTCATCGCCGTCATGAGAACCTCTTGAGGCAATGTCAGAAAGTTTGGGCTAAAGCTTCCAAGAATGGCCCGAGGACATTCTACTGTATACACCGCCTGTTCTAATAATTCTGACTCATGTTCGGCATACACGGTACCTTTGACTGATTTCGCTAACACACTGACTTCTGACTGGATCAAGGCTCGTCGATCCTGAGGATCAACCATCACGCCACTCCGTTTCATCACGGCCTCGTATGACGTTGGATGCGTAATTGTGATGGGCCGGCCAATGCCCGAACGTGGAGTGCCAAGAAATCGATGCCCAAAGGTCTTTGCTCCCGAGCACACCCCACCCACCTCAAAACGAAGCGTTTGATTCCCGTACAGAGCCACCATCCATCGAAGCGGACGAGCGAACCGTATGTGAGTATCATTCCATTTCATCGATTTCTTAAAGGATAATTGCTGAATGACGTTGGGAAGAAGCTCCTTCAGCACCTCAGATGTCCTACGGCCAGACTCTCGCTTCACCGCACACACATACGGTCCCTTTGCCGTTTCTCGAACTTGAAGGGCATCCACGGTAACGCCTTGGGTGCTCGCAAACCCGATAGCCGCTTTTGTCGGGTTCCCTTGCGCGTCATAGGCAATAGATTGAGGAGGCCCCATCATCTCCTGAGTCCGTGCTGATTGCTTCGCCACAAGACCATCAATGAAGGCCACCAGTCTGCGGGGAGTTCCTATGGTCCGAATTGATTCATACGCCAACCGCTGCTCACTCAAAGACTTTTGCATGAGTGTTGACAGTAGGGCTAATGCCGGTTCAATAAACGACGCCGGAAGTTCTTCTGTCCCAAGCTCCAATAACAAGGGAGTCGACACAGGGCGCTGACGAGACGTTGTTCGTGTTGCTGACCGAGGACGGGGCTTTGCTGAAGATGACGGAACACGACCTTTCGCTTTCTTAGCTGTGCTCCGACTCGTGTTTTGACGTGATAATCCCATGACCGTTACGTTATCGATGCTCGACGCGATTTAGGAGATTGGCGTCTCGCCCCTGCCGGATGGACTTTCGATATCAATGGAAACCCAAGCGCTTCGCGTTGCGCCTGATAGCCTTCTGCACATCCACGCGCCAATCCTCGAACCCTGGCAATATACCCGGTCCGTTCCGCGACACTGATCACCCCCCTCGCATCAAGAAGATTAAACAGATGTGATGTTTTCATACAGTAGTCATAGGCTGGAATCACCAGGTCATGTTCGAGCAATTGTTGACATTCCCGTTCATACGCATCGAACGTCTGCCGAATCATCTCGACATTCGCCCGTTCAAAATTGTATGTGGAATTTTGCACTTCGGCCTCACGGTACAGTTGCTCATATGTGACGTCAGCAGACCATCGCAAATCAAAAAAATGATCAACGCCTTGGACATACATGGCTATTCGCTCTAAACCATAGGTAAGTTCAACCATGACCGGATCGACTTCGATGCCACCGACTTCTTGAAAATAGGTGAACTGAGTAATTTCCATACCGTCTAATCTGACTTCCCATCCCAATCCCCATGCACCAAGCGTTGGAGACTCCCAGTCGTCTTGAATAAATTGAATGTCATGCTCGCGTGGATTGATTCCAAGATGCGACAGGCTTTTGAGGTAGAGGTCTTGAACATCCGACGGTGAAGGCTTTAATACCACTTGATATTGGAAATAATGCTGGAGACGATTGGGATTATCGCCATAGCGACCATCTGTTGGCCGGCGGCAGGGCTCGACATACGCAGCACGCCAAGGCTCCGGACCAAGTGCACGCAGAAACGTTGAGGGGTTGAACGTACCAGCCCCCTTTTCGGTATCGTAGGGTTGGGTAAGGATACAGTGCTGTTTAGACCAAAACTGATGAAGGGAGAGGATCAAATCCTGGAGGGTCACAACTTCTTTCAACCGTTCCTGAGAAGGACACGATTCTCATAGGATCGCTGGTCGTTAAGGAACATCAAGGTCAATCACGACATTTCATCGTGTACCGCGAAAGGTAGCAACAAACCTGCTGGTAGTCAAGGAAAGTCATACGATTACGCTCCCGCTCTGCCTTGAGGATAATGGGACCGACAGGGGGATTCAACTTGTTTTTACTCGCCGTGTTGATTTATTATGGCGTCGCTTTGTCATTTTTTTTAGGAGGGGCCTTTGCTATGAAAAGTTCACTGTATGTCTTGCTAGGAGCTATGGGGCTGGCCATTCTGCTCAGTGGATGCCAACAGCCATACAAAACCGGAAGCGGATCAAGTGCCTCAGGTACTTCAGCAGCAAACACTGAATCAACAAACACCGCCTCACCAGGATCTCCGGCAGGAAGCCTACAGGCCTGCCTTGATAACATTGGCGACGTCAGTCCTGGACAGCGAATGCTGGCTGAAACCACTTGTCATCGAAATGCAAAAGTGCAAGAAGCCATGGATAGTAATCCTGGAGACTATCTTCCGCCTGCACAACCGTGATCCTGTGAATCATACGTCATGAAAGAGCCTTCTCGATACCAAATATTCGGAAGGCTCTTTTTCCTCAACTCATACGTTCTTCAATCAAAATTCACCGAACGGTCCCGCCTCTCACGCACCTTCACTTGCGAACCATAATGATGCCTTCCATCCCTCGATGCCCCTGAATGACACAACGGAACGGATAGATCCCTGCTGAAAATCTTGCAAGAAAACTCACTGACTGCCCATGAGAAAGATGAATAGCCTTTTCATGTTGAGATAGTTGGCCTGCAGATTCCCAGATAATGCTCACAGTAGGGTCATGAAAAAAAGAACCATAAAATGTATGGGGTTCACGCCCTTGGTTCTTGATCACAAACCGAACAGACTGAAGCTCCCTCAGTGCAATCTTTTCAGGAACAAATCGAAATTCCTCCGCAAAAATACGAACGGTGGGAGGACGTGCCTCAAGCACCACCCATCCAATGAAGGCACCCACACAGAGCAGAGACAATCCAATAAGCCATTTCATCAGTTTCATAGCCCTTCCGTACATCTCGCAAGGCAAAGTGTAAAATGGCAAATGACAATTTAACGAAGAACAGGCTTGAAATTTTTCTGCTGATTGTTCAATTTACATTTTATCTTTTGTCGTGTGTAAGCATTCGAATCATCTTGACATCCCCTCACCTCTAGCAGAAAATGCCGTGATGGAAAATTCAATTATTATTGAAGGTATTCAATGTTCAGTCCATTGCGGTGTGACCAGTATAGAACGACGACAACCACAACCCATTATCGTTGATCTTGAATTACAATGTGCCAATGCACGAGCTGCAGTTTCTGATGATTTAATCGATACAGTCGACTATGGAAAAATCGTGGGACGGGTTGCCGACATCGCGGCCACATCAAGGTTTTGCTTACTTGAGGCCTTGGCTGAACGCATCAGTCAAACTCTTTTCCAAGAATTCCCCATTACTCACCTTGAGACATGGGTACGAAAAACGGCACCTCCGTTAGACCATATCAATGGTTCAGTCGGTGTTCGACGTTCACAGTCACGGTCACAAACCTCTCATCAACAGCCAGCGCCCAATCCCTACAGCGAACTTAGTCCGTTCTTTCTCGAACACTCCGCCAACCTCGCTCCTGGCAAAATCCTGGATATTGCCACCGGCTCCGGCCGTCATGCACGATATCTGGCTGCACGAGGATTTTCAGTCGTCGGCATCGATCGAGATGAGGGAGCTTTGGCTCAGGCCCAAGAATTAGCAGCGCACAACACAAACATCACTGACCAGCAATTTGTGACACAACAAATCGATTTAGAGGCGAATCCTGCCAACCCGCCAGACCTTGGCAAGGAAATCTACGATGGCATTCTCGTGTTCTTCTATCTCTTTCGTCCTCTCTTTCCTCAAATCATCGAAGCACTCAAGCCAGGAGGCCACTTGCTGTACGAAACGTTTTTAATTGATAATCAGATCGTTCATCAGCATCCTCG
>BQIY01000102.1 GCA_021604265.1 Nitrospirales bacterium | reverse complement strand
CGCCGAGGAAGAATAACCGCTGAAGCGACTACAGGCCCAGCCAAGGGGCCTCGCCCTGCTTCATCAAGACCGGCAATACGTTGATACCCACACGAATGTGCCGTGTCTTCAAAGAAATGGTCGGGCTCCATGAGCCCTCATGATTGTGGTGATTGTTGAACAATCTTCATACGATGGTCGCAGTCACTGGTCATGCTTCTTGAGCTGAATCAGAAGTATCGGCTGTTTCAGTAACCGGTTCTGAAGACGGAGCTGTGACAGGAGTCTTGCTGGCCTTGCTTGTTCTTGTAAATTCTCGTTCAGCCACCTTCGCGGCTTTCCCTTTCTTTGTTCGCAGATAATAGAGCTTGGCCCGTCGGACTTTCCCTTTCCGAACGACCTCGATTCCGGCAATGCTGGGCGAATGAATCGGGAAAATGCGTTCGACTCCAACGCCAAATGAAATTTTACGGACGGTAAATCGTTCACTGACGCTCTTGCCTTTTCTGGCAATGACGACCCCTTCAAATACCTGAATCCGTTCTTTTTCTTCTTCAGTTTTTTTTCCGGATGATTTTGATTCGATGACTTTCACCTTGACGCGAACGGTGTCACCAATCTCAAAAAATGGTACGGTGTCTTGTGCAAATGATTGTTCTAATCGCTCTAACCGGTTCATCGTTGGGCTCCTTCCTGCCGCTTTCTTCTCTACAAGTCTTGTTATAAGAAATCTGTTGTTTGATGCTTCAGTACAGAAAATACACTGTTCTTGCTCTTCATCGAGTGACCCATGGAAACATGGCAGTTGATTGTGTATTACCTGCTCGTAGCGTGAGATTGTTCGTGCAAAATTTCATCAAGTAACCGCTGGTCTTTCTCGCTCAATATTTGCTGATTGAGTAAATCTGGCCGTTTGACAAGGGTATTCCGTAACGCTTCTTTCCGACGCCACAGTCTGATCGCTTCATGATTGCCTGATGAAAGAATTTCAGGAACAGACGCTCCTCGAACCTCATTGGGCCTCGTGTAATGCGGGTAATCTAGCAGAGAATCCACAAAGGAGTCATGTTGAGCAGAAAGGGGGTCACCTAATACTCCTGGAACAAGGCGGACGGCCGCATCAATCATGACCATAGCCGGTAACTCCCCCCCCGTTAAGACGTAATCACCCACAGAAATCTCTTCAGCGAAGAGTGTCGATCGGACTCGTTCATCAATGCCCTCATAATGCCCGCAAATAAAGACGAGTCTTCTAGATTCATGGCTCAAGGCTTGTGCATGGTCTTGAGTAAAGGGTATCCCTTGAGGCGATGGCAGGATGATCCGCAGGTCTTGGGTGTTTTTCTGTATGGCGTCAATCGCACGAAAGATAGGCTCGGCTTTCATCACCATACCTTCGCCGCCGCCATAGGGCGTATCGTCGGCATTGAAATGAGGGCCATCGGCATAGTCCCGGATATTGTGGATCTTGAGGTGGAGCAACCCTTTTTCCTGTGCACGTTTGACGATGCTCTGAGACGTCACCGCCTGAATACTCTCAGGAAATAGGGTGAGAACGTCACACTGCATCGGATAACCCCCACTGCTCGACCGGAGCGACGGTCATAAACTTGCCTTTAAGGTCGATCTGCTTCACAACCTGCCGGGTGGCGGGAATGAGGTGTTCTTCGTTGTCTTGCCGCACGACAAACACAAGGTGTTGCGGAAGGTCTAAAATTTCATCCACCTGTCCCAAGGCTCGATGATGTTCATCATGGACATCTAAGCCAATGAGTTCGTATTGATAAAACTGTCCAGCTGGAGAAGGCGGTACCGATTCAAAGGGAACCTGAATCAACGCTCCTTGATAGGCCGAGACGGCTTCCGGTGAAGAAAACGCTGAAAACTTGAGGAGATACGAGCGTCCAGAGAGTCGAGCCTGCGTGACATTTGTTTTTAACGATTGGCCGGTTGGCGAAACCAGCGTAACAGATGGGAGATTTTCAAAACGTCCGGGAACATCTGTTAATGATTCAATGCGAACTTCACCCTTCACCCCAAAAGGTTTGAGTACACGTCCTATTGTGATGGAGTCAGTTGTCGCGTGCATGCTCAATGTTGTGGTTTCGCACAAACCTTCGATACGGTCTTCTCCCTAGTCCTAACTTGTCGAGAGAGTGAGACTCTTGGCCCGCAAAGCTGGATAGCCAGCTGTCTGATTAATTTATGATGCTTGGGCTGCGTTCTTTTTGGCTTCAGCCAGCGCTTTCATCACTCCTGTTTTCCGGAGGAGGGCACGAACGGGGTCCGTGGGCTGCGCTCCTTTTTGAAGCCAGTCAAGTACGCGGTCTTCCTTGAAGGTCGCTTTATCAGAATCCTTTAACGGGTTATAGGTTCCGATTACTTCTAAAAAGCGGCCATCGCGTCGTTTACGCGAATCGGCGGCGACGACTCGATACACGGGATGCTTATGCCGCCCAACACGTGTTAACCGTAAATGAACTGCCACTGTATATGCTCCTCGTTAAATGGTAAGTAAACGGTGAAAACTGTAATGTTCATCGTGAATGATCTGGTCAAGGAGTTTGAAGAACCCTGACTAACTTCTTTCGCTTCTTTCCTTTTCCCATTTTTCCCATGCCCATCCGTCCTCCGACAAGGGACTTCATCATGCGACGGGCTTCTAAAAATTGTTTGATAAGGCGATTGACTTCTTGAACCGACGTCCCGCTTCCTCGTGAAATTCGTTTCTTGCGGTTGCCATTGATAATGGTGTGATCGCGCCGTTCTTTTTTGGTCATGGAGTCAATGATGGCCACAACGCGTTTTATCTCTTTTTCTGGCAGTCCGCCTTGCGGGCCTTGTTCCGCAACCATGGACTTTATTTTTTGTCCGCCTGGAATCATGTCGAGGATTTGATCGAAAGACCCCATCTTGTTCACTTGCTGGATTTGATCTCGAAAGTCTTCGAGGGTCAGGGTATTGCTCGAAACTTTTCGTTGAAGTGTTTCAGCTTGCTCTTTCGAGAAATTCTCCTGGGCCTTTTCGATCAGGGTCAGCACATCACCCATCCCCAGGATTCTAGAGGCCATCCGATCGGGGTAGAAGGGTTCCAGGGCATCGAGTTTTTCGCCCACGCCGAGAAACTTAATGGGTTTTCCTGTGGCCGATCGAATGGACAGCACAGCCCCGCCCCGGGCGTCACCTTCTACTTTTGTCAGGATGACGCCATTGAGGCCGACGACTTGATCAAAGCGTTCGGCTACAGACACCGCTTCTTGTCCAGTCATTGAATCTGCAACCAACAGCACTTCATCTGGACTGACGGACTGTTTAATATCTACGAGTTCCTGCATTAGCTCGTCATCAATATGTAGGCGTCCTCCCGTATCAAGAATGACGACTTCATATCCGAGGTCTTTGGCGCGAGCCACGCCGTCCTTACAGGTTTGGACTGCGTTGGCGTTCGGTTTGCCCTCCTGATCGCCGCGGTGGACTATGACCTCAAGGTCTTGACCTAGTGAAGCGAGTTGTTCTCCTGCGGCAGGCCGACGCGGGTCAGCAGCGACGAGTAGCACTCGTTTCCCTTGAGTTTTGAAATGATTGGCGAGTTTTCCTGTGGTGGTAGTTTTTCCTGAGCCTTGAAGACCTACCATCATAATGACGGTCGGAGGAGTCGAAGAAAGATGAAGATCCGCTTGGTCTTTGCCGAGAAGGTCGCGCAGCTCTTCCCAGACAATTTTGACCACTTGCTGGGCAGGGTCTAGGCCCTTGAAGACTTCTTGTCCAATAGCTTTTTCACGAATGCGTTCAATAAAGCCTTTAACGATTTTGAAGTTGACATCTGCTTCAAGAAGTGCAAGGCGCACTTCCTTCAATGCATCGGTAATATTCTGTTCAGAAAGAACAGCTTGTCCACGCAACTGCTTGAAAACATTATCGATTTTTTCTGTTAACGACCCGAACATGACAATGCGCTCTTATCCCTTAAGTTTTCACCGCACAAACCAAACAGTGTAGTAAAGACTCTAGTGGGAGTCAAGTTGACGTATTCATGTTGAGAGATTGAATGACTCGCCTAGAGTCATCAGGCCTTTCTTAAGGACGTGATGCTCAAAACAGGTGTCGACTGCTGGCTTAAAATTGTGATGATTTCGCACACATGTTTGAGGGGCGCGTTTAAGCGGCATGAAGGAGATCGAATGAATTGTACTTAAAAATCAACGAAGTGTATGCAGATGGCCCTGTTGTTGGCCGTTTGAGCAACTGAGGCGGCATGTGCCTTGCTGTTCTGTAAAATGAAGATTCAGAAATGTTATCGCGGTCATGATACCATACGGCTGTTTTTATAATGATGTTGAGCCCAAGCCAGCGAATGGCATAAGACGAACAAGTACACTGAAGGCCAGATTATGAAAGCCAAAGTCCTTGTTGTGGACGACGATGATGATATCAATGTTGCATTGCAACAACGTTTGCAGATGTTGGGCTATGATTCTGTCTCGGCTGAAGATGGAGAACAGGCTCTGGAGCAGATCCGTAAAGAATCGCCGCAGGTTGTATTGCTCGACCTTGAGTTGCCAAAAGTATCCGGGCTTGAGGTCCTTCGCCGACTTCGCGATCAAACGAATCAGAAACGAACTAGAGATTCGGCTGATCGTCCGGGCTATGAACTCGTCCGGCCCTTCGTGGTAGTGATGACGGCATACGGGTCGATCGACGATGCGGTGGAGGCCATGAAGTGTGGGGCCTATGATTTCTTAACAAAGCCGTTTGATTTTGACCACTTGGCAATGGTGTTGCAACGAGTTCTTGAACGAACGTCCCTATTAAAAGAGGTAGAATACCTTCGAGAAGAAGTGAATCACCGATACGCGAACATCATCGGCGCAAGCCCTCCGATGAAAGAAGCCCTTGCCGTGGCCAGGCAGGTGGCGCCTTCAGCAGAAACGGTGCTGTTGTTGGGAGAGACGGGGACGGGGAAGGATATCCTGGCTCGGTCGATCCATCGATGGAGCGCACAAATGAATGGTCCATTCATGGCCGTCAATTGCTCGGCCTTCCCTGAAACACTGTTGGAAAATGAGCTGTTTGGCCATGAGAAGGGCGCATTTACCGGGGCGACAGAAAAGCGAGAAGGGAAAATTGAAGCCGCTGATGGCGGCACGGTGTTTCTGGATGAAATTGGAGATATGCCCTACCAGCTTCAAGGCCGGTTATTGCGATTGTTGCAGGATCAAGAGTTTCATCGAGTCGGTGGCACGAAATCCATCAAAGTGAAGGTCCGGTTTATTGCGGCGACCAATAAAGATTTGCAGAAAGGTATAGCCGATGGAACCTTTCGTGAGGATCTGTTTTTTCGGCTCAATATCCTTCCCATTACCCTTCCACCGCTTCGCGAGCGAATGGCGGATCTTCCTGAACTCGCCAGCTATTTTATCAGCCGGCATTGCCGACATACCAAAAAAGGGGACATGTCATTAACCGCCTGTGCCTTTGAGGCCATGATGCACTATCATTGGCCCGGGAATATCCGTGAATTGGAGAGTGTGGTGGCCCGGGCCGTGATTCTGAGTACCGGGGGCACGATTACGGAAGAAAATTTACGATTGCAGCATCACAAGACGCGCGAGCAAGAACCGCGTTCAAAGAATGAGGCTCCCGTTTTACCCTTTCGGGAATCCATGGAACGGCATAGTCGATTCTTACTGACCAACGCACTGACGCAGACCGGGTGGAACCAAACCAAAGCGGCTGAAGCCTTACAGATGCATCGCTCCTATCTCGTGCGAATGATGAAACGGCTCGGGATTTCAAGCCCAGGCTCGTCATAAGGGTTTCCTCACCATCGTCATCAAGGTCCATTCATTCCCTACACTCGAGATCCGAAAAACGAAACACATCCGAAATGTGAATGCTCACTCGGGGCCTGTTCACATGTTTTGGGTTTTGCCCTTTGGCTTGATGCGCTTGAGTTTCTGCTTACGGGGAGAGACGGGACGGTCATTATAATTCTTATGACGATCCATGAAGGCAGAATACGTCTTGTGAACAGTCTTACCTCGAGAGATTCGAATGTTCGGGTGTGCGTGCGAGCGGCAACGTGAAGAAAAATTGACTACCCTGACCGGCAAGACTGTGAACCCATAGTGTCCCGCCGTGCATTTCAATTAAGCTTTTCGAAATCGCGAGTCCCAGTCCTGCACCCCGATTCGGGAATGAAGCATTAGAGGAGCGGTAAAAAGGCAGAAAAATATGCTCGATTTCATCCGAAGAGACGCCGCTTCCATGGTCGGCGACACAGACTTGCACGAAATCCTGTTTGAGGTCGGTCGTGATACGGATGGTGCCATAGTCGGAACTAAACTTCACGGCATTGTGAATCAGATTCATCAGAATCTGATGGAGTTTATCTTCATCGACCCAAAGCGGCGGAAGGTCAGGATGAAGCTGTGTGTCAATGTCGAGATGACGGGGCATGGTCAATGGTTGAAGATTCTCGATGACGTCGTCGAGCACTGCATGAAAGCGGACCTCTCTTTGTTGCAAGGTCGTGTAACCTGACTCGAGCCGAGAGAGGTCCAGCATTTCGTTAATCATATGGCGAAGTCGTTCCGTACTGCTCTGGACGCGCATCAACAGGTCTTTTTGTGCGTCTTGCAAAGACCCCGTGCCTCCATCCATGAGGTTGTCGACATGCATCTTAATGGCGGCCAACGGTGTGCGAAGTTCATGGGACACACTCCTCACCATGGCAGACTTGAGTTGGTCGAGTTCCTGTAATTTTTCATTGGCGTTGCGAAGTTCTGTGGTTCGGTCGAGCACTCGCTGTTCCAACGTTGCCATCATGGTCTCGAGTTGTTGATAGGCTTGTGCATTGTCAATGGCCACACCGACTTGATGGCCGATTGTTGAAAGAAGTTCTAAATCTTCCTGGGTACAGAGAGTTGGGCCTCGACATGCCCCGGCAAAGCCGACGATTCGATGCTGGCAGGTCAGAGGAACAAGAATGAAGGAGGTGGCTTCCATATGTTTGGCTAACTGGAATAAGCGAGGGTCCATGCAATCCATCGAATCTTCCAAGTCTGGAATCAGAGCCTGTTTTCCGGAAAGAATAACCGTGGATGGCAGGGTTTCATCGTTCTGGATAGGAATGGAGGCCGCGTGAGCGGACTCTGCCACTTCTGGTGTCACACCGGCTATCCGTGCGCCATATGCTCGCTGCCGCTCAGGGTCATACAACATTAGCAAGGTTCGCTGAAATCCCAAATTCTTTACAAGTAAATCAAGG
This sequence comes from Nitrospirales bacterium, assembly GCA_021604265.1. The sequence goes on along the minus strand of BQIY01000102.1, from coordinate 45 downwards.
ACTCTGTCTAAGACGGTACCGGGGTCGAGAGACGAGGTCATCGTC
>BQIY01000101.1 GCA_021604265.1 Nitrospirales bacterium | reverse complement strand
ACAAATCGAAACGAATTAATATTTTTCAATTCAACCTTCGTCCCTAACCGCTGCTCCCCTGAAGGCCGCAAGGAAATGTTCGGTTCACACCGGAAATTCCCCTGTTCCATATTCCCGTCACAGACTTCTAAATAGATGAGAATATCTCTGAGCATTTTCAAATAGGCATCCACATCATCGGCTGAATGCATATCCGGTTCCGTCACGATTTCAAGCAGTGGCGTTCCTGTTCGATTCAGGTCCACTCGACTCTCAGGTCTCCCAGGTTGATGAACACTTTTCCCCGCATCCTCTTCCAGATGAGCGCGATGAATTCGAATGCGTTTGGGTCCATCATTCGGTTGAATCTCAAGCCATCCGTTTTCACAAATTGGCTCATCGTACTGAGAAATTTGATAGCCCTTGGGAAGGTCAGGATAGAAATAATTCTTTCGAGCAAAATGGTGATCCCTGCGGATGGAACAATTCAAGGCAAGTCCCACTCGGACAGCCATCTCCACCGCCATGCGATTGAGAACCGGCAAAGAGCCAGGCATCCCTAAACAAACAGGGCAGGTTTGAGAATTGGGCGAACAACCGAATGCGGTTCCACAGGAACAAAAGAGTTTTGATCGTGTCCGAAGTTGCGCGTGAACTTCGACCCCGATAACTACCTCGTATGACATAGGGCTACGGTTGAAGATGACAGGTTAATGCGTGTAATCATGAGAATGTTGATCACGTTCACGACGCATGGCCTCACGGCCAGCTTCAATGGCTTCTTTCACCGCTGATGACGCTTCATCGACAAAGTCACGACTTTTCAACACGACGTCATCCAAGGCATCAGTCGCTTTTTCTCGAAAATCACGAATATCTTCACCTGTTCGTCTGGCATAGCCGACTAATCGTTCACGTGATTCCCGCCCTCCTTGAGGTGCCAGCAAAAAAGCTCCGACGGCGCCAACTAACGCTCCACTTAAAAAGGCTAACGCGACGGATCCGGCAGATGCTGATTGATTATTTCCCATACTCGCTCCCTCCTTCTTTAGATGCACGATGTTTCATCCGGTTCGATGCGGCTTTGATGCCTGCCAACACACTCGAGAACCCGAGGGCAATGGAACCGCCTTTTCCCCGAACAGTTTCATGAACGTGATGAACCGTCTGTCCCATCTCCCCCATGGCCGTGAATAACGTTGAGGCGCGGTCGACACTAAGTTTGGCCTGGTCAGTCAATACTCGTACATTTTCTCCCGTCCCGCGTATATCTTTCAGCAACCCCGGCAGCTCATTGTTCACACGAGTGAGTACTCGTTCAGATTGCGCGACGGTTCGTTTGATTTGCACGATGGTCGGAATTAAATACGCCACAAGGACGACAAACGCAATGGCAATGGCCACTGCAGCCAAATCGATCATAGAAAACGTTTCCTTTCTACTCGGTTAACGAATGGGAGGACGTTTCTTTCGCCATTGAGTCGCATGTTCATAGGCGTAGGCCACTCGAAGAATTGTGGACTCTTCAAAGGGACGCCCCATTACTTGCAAGCCAATGGGCAATCCAGCCTGGCTAAACCCGCAGGGAATCGAGATCGCCGGAAGCCCGGCAAGACTCGCTGATATAGTATACATATCGGATAGGTACATTTGCAGTGGATCTTGAAGCTTTTCACCTAATGGAAATGCCGGGGTTGGCATTACGGGCGCGACTAAACAATCAACGTCCTGAAACGCTGTGTCAAAATCTCGTGTAATCAGCGTTCTAACGGACTGCGCTTTGCCATAGAAGGCATCATAATAACCAGCGCTCAGCGCATAGGTCCCAAGCATGATTCGCCGTTTGACTTCAGGGCCAAAGCCTTCAGCGCGAGTTTGTTGATACATTTCTAACAGCCCTTTGCGCTCTTTTGTTCGGTACCCGTACTTCACACCATCATACCGGGCAAGATTTGAACTCGCTTCTGCCGTGGCGATTATATAATAGGCGGCAATGGCCCATTCAGTCGTCGGCAAAGAAATTTCTTTGATGGTGCCGCCTAATTCTTTTATCTCTTCAATGGCGGTTTGCACATGCTGCTCAACTTCTGGATCAAGCCCTTCTGAAAAGAATTCCTTGGGAACGCCAATGGTGAGTTTCTTGACGTCTTTTTTCTTCACAAACCTCGTATAGTCAGGGGTTGATTGATCTGAAGATGTCGAATCTCTCGGATCATGCGCTGCGAGAACATTCAGTAAAATGGCCGCATCGGTCACCGTTTTCGTGATTGGGCCAATTTGATCCAAGGACGAGGCAAATGCCACGAGTCCGTAACGAGATACTCTCCCATAGGTCGGCTTGAGCCCGACAACTCCGCAACAGGCCGCAGGCTGCCGAATCGATCCTCCCGTATCCGTGCCCAAGGCCGCCACACATTCGTCTGCCGCCACCGCTGCTGCCGATCCTCCGCTTGAGCCCCCAGGAATACATTCAAGATTCCAGGGATTTCGGCTTGGACCAAACACCGAATGTTCGGTGGAGGAGCCCATTCCAAATTCGTCGAGATTGGTTTTCCCCATGAATAAACATTGCTGTTCTCGACATGACGCCACCACCGTGGCATCGTATGGAGGAATAAAGTGTTCCAACATCGTCGAGCCACATGTCGTTCGAACCCCGTTGGTACAAATATTATCTTTAATCGCTAACGGCATGGCCATGACTGGCTGAGTTTTTCGCCATTGCTTAAGCGAGGCGTCAATCGTGTCAGCCTTCTGGAGCACCTGTTCTCTATCGGGCATGGTGATGTAGGCTTTCACCTTGGATTCCACTTGACTGACCCTCAAGATATAGGAACGCGCAATGTCAAGTGCGCTGACATCCCCTTTGGTAAAGAGATCTTGGAGTTCTTTCAAGCTGAGTTTAAAAAGTGCGGTCGCCATTTAGATCATTACACAAGAACCTGACAATGAATAGCTAATGTGTGTTACTTGCTACCATCTGCTTATGCCCGTGCCTATCATGATGAGGGCTTAAGCATGCAATTCTGTTCATCAACTTGGATCACTTTGGGAGTATGCACTTTGGCTTCTTCGTCAAGGAAATATTCATAACAAAAGATAATCACTTTGTCGCCAAGGACCCCTTTACGAGCCGTTGGACCGTTAAGAATTACTTCCCCTTTCCCACGTGTCCCGGCAAGCGCGTATGTTGAAAACCGCTCACCGTTATTCAAATTTGAAACCATCACCAATTCATATGGCAAAATTCCGGCAGCATCCATGAGGTCAGAATCAATCGTCAGACTCCCTTCATACTCTAAATTAGAATCTGTCACGGTCGCACGATGAATCTTCGCTCTCAGCAGTTGCCGGTACATGAGTTTATCGCTTAGCCTTGTCGTACTTGAAGCACAGGGAATAAAGATCTGCGATGAGGATAGAAGAGAGCTTGGCAATCCAATAAGGTCGTCATAAGACCATCAGACGGCGATAACCCCTTTGGCAAGACATTTCGTTGAAAGATTAGACCCACGTTACGAAGTCTCGCGATCCGCAATTATTTTGGGGACAACCAAAAAACCATCTTCTGACTGAGGCGCATTGGCCGTGGCTTGCTCATCCGTCAAGGATGGGACGTGTACATCGTCTCTCAAAACATTCGATTGCTGAGAAGTCGTGGCCGTCAACGGAATGCCCTCGGTGTCCACATCTCCTAATTGGTTGACAAATGTCAAAATTTGGCTGAGTTGCTCGCTCATGAGTTCTTTCTCGCCTTCAGCAATATTTAAGCGAGCTAACAAGGCGATATGTTCGACTTCTTCTCGGCTGATTTTCATACCGTATCGACTCCCGTAAGAGCATTCTCTCGGGTGATTGCTCTTAAGGACAGTGTATATCAAAAAAACCTTTATTCACAAATAGTTCTAGCATGATTGTGAAATAAAATCTACCAGGATTAGGAGATGACTATGCGAATCTACTGATGGCATTTAAGTGGGAGTGAGCGAAATTTGATACTTATGATGGCGAGATCAGCCCTTTGTCGGCAAAACTCATATAGGAGCCATCGCCGATGACCAAATGATCAAGGACTCGGATGCCAAGAATATCACCGGCGGTCACCAATCGTTCTGTTAATGCATAATCTTCAGGGCTGGGCTCAGGATTTCCACTCGGATGATTGTGAAGCACGATTACGGCTGCGGCCGATTCACGCACGGCGGCATTAAACACTTCTCGCGGATGGACGATATTCACCGTCAAACTGCCTTTTGAAATGGTCATATCGCGAATCACTCGGTGCTTGGCATCTAACAGGACAATCTTGAAGACTTCATGCCGAAGATCACGTAACAACGGATAGTAATGCAAAAAGAGGTCACGGCTGCTCCCAACCCGAACCCCGGTGGTTAACGGAGCGGCTAGGGTTCGTTTCCCTAATTCAACGGCAGCCAGAATTTGCGCAGCCTTAGCCGGTCCAACCCCAGGAATCGCACATAACTCTTCGAGAGTCCGATTGGACAGTCCCTGTAAGCCATCAAGCCGTTGAAGCAACTCCATGGCGACTTGGACCGCAGAAGAATCCTGCCTCCCCACACGCAGAAGTATGGCGAGCAGCTGTGCGTCTGACACGGCCTCTGGGCCTTGCTGTAAGAGACGTTCGCGCGGACGTTCAGACTTTGGCCAAGTTTGAATGCCCATTTTTGTCTTCACTTCATTCATCTGCATGACAAAGATCTCAATTTACAACTGCACATTCTTGCTGTTTTCACTCTCTCACCCACTATAGGCAGGTTCAAAGAAACACGTCAAAGTCTCTGGCTAGATCATGAGTTGTGATGATCTAAAATGGTGTGGTACGGTACAAAGCCCTAGGGCGAGAAACCATCGCGATACGCGTCATGAGAGTGATAGCTGGCACACAAAAGGGCCGTCGGCTCAAGGCTCCAGTCGGTAATCGAATCAGACCGACTTCTGCGCGAGTTCGGGAAGCCTTGTTTTCTATACTACACACTCAGGTACCCGGAGCGAAGGTCCTCGATCTTTGCTGTGGGACTGGAACCATTGGATTGGAAGCACTCAGTCGAGGAGCCTCACGCGTAGTGTTTGTCGACAACCATCTCGACTCCATGCAACTCTTAAAAGATAATTTAAAACGCTGCGGAAATCCCGACAATACGGTTGCTGTATCAGGTGATGCTTGGAACATTGTCCGTCAACCGCACATACTGCAGGAAGCTCCTTATGACATTATTTATGTGGATCCTCCCTATCAGCATCAGGAGATTGTCCCGCTCGTGTCAAAGTTAGCCGCACAACACCTGCTTTCTGACGACGGGATTCTGGTGTTAGAACATTTCTGGAAAACCATAGTATCCCAAGAGGTGGATGCCCTGAAGCAAGTTCGACAAGCTCGGTATGGGGACACCATCTTGACATTTTTTCAACAAATACGTGAGTCTCATGCGAATCGGCGTTTATCCGGGAACATTTGATCCCATCACCTTAGGACACGCGAATGTGATTGCGCGAAGCCTTCGGATGGTTGACCGCGTGGTAGTTGCGGTGGCGCCCAATCCTCAAAAAGGTCCGCTCTTTGATCTACAGGAACGGATTGAACTGGCGAAAATCGCCACGAAACATTTACCGCATGTCGATGTCGAATCGTTTGATGGTCTGCTGGTCAATTATGTTCGGGAACGCGGCGCTCAGGCGATCATTCGAGGCATGCGAGCCGTCTCTGATTTTGAACACGAATTTCAAATGGCCCTCTTGAACCGGAAGCTCGATGAAGGAGTCGAGACAGTCTTTCTCATGGCAAGCGAAGAGTTTTCCTATTTGACCTCCAGTATGGTCAAAGAGGTCGCGTCACTTGGTGGTCCGTTGCAGGACTTTTTGCATCCCGATGTTGCCGAACGCTTAGAAATCTGCTTCCGAAACCATTCATGAATTTTTTGAAATGAAACTCGCGACTCGTACGACAAAAATTGCCGCCTCGCCCACCTTACAGATGGTGGCCACGGTTAAGGCCCTCAAAGCCCAAGGCCTCAAAATTTTTGATTTTGCGGCAGGAGAACCGGCACAAGATACGCCCGACTGCGCGAAGCAGGCGGCGCACAATGCCATCCAGGCCAATTTCACAAAGTACACCGCTGTGACGGGAATCGATGAACTAAAAGAGGCCATCATTGAGACCTTTCATCGGACCCACCAGTTGGACTATGACAAATCGCAAGTTTTAGTGTCGTGTGGGGCCAAGCACACACTCTATAATTTCACACAAGCTGCCTTGGAAGCTGGGGATGAAGTGATTATTCCCAGTCCCTATTGGGTGTCGTACCCTGATCAAATCGCACTCACCGAAGCCACTCCCATCATCCTCAAGACAGAAGAATCCTCGCACTATGCCATTGATTCCGCCTTGCTGGATTCCCTGATCACTCCGAAAACGAAAGCGATTATCCTGAATAGTCCCTGCAATCCGACGGGAAGCATGTATGATCGAAAAACGTTGGAACGTGTGGCTGAACTGGCGCTCCGGCATGATTTACTTCTGGTCTCTGATGAAATTTATGAACATTTAGTCTATGACGGGCATCAACACATCAGCATTGCGTCCCTGGGTCCAGAAATCGCCAGACGAACTCTCGTTGTGAATGGGATATCGAAATCGTATTCAATGACAGGGTGGAGAATCGGGTATGCGGCAGGACCGAAAGATCTCATTACCGCCATGGGACATATTCAAAGCCAAAGCACGTCGAATCCAACATCGATTTCTCAAAAGGCAGCCGTAGCCGCGTTACGGGAGGGGCGGCAGTTTATTCAGGAGATGGTACAGGCACTGAGTGCACAACGAACGCTGATGGTCAATCGACTGAATGCCATTTCCGGGATTACCTGTCCGATGCCGCGTGGGGCCTTTTACGCCCTGCCCAATGTGTCATCATTATTTGGACGACGACATGCGAAAGGGACAATCACTTCCCCGTCTGATTTAGCCTACTATCTGTTGACCGAAGCCAAGGTGGCCTGTGTCGCAGGAGAACCATTTGGTGCCCCTGAGCACATTCGACTCTCCTATACGCCGGAGCTTTCCGTGATTGAGCAAGGTATGGAGAGCCTGGCGAGTGCTATTCAGGCCTTACAGTAGAAGGTTTTTGGGGAATGAACACCTTGACTTTTACAAATAGAGAGTTACCTGAGAGCGATATAATTGAGAATGAATGTTTATGAGGAGGAGGCATCGTGCCAATCTACGAATATATTTGTACTGCCTGTAAAGAAAAGTTTGAAGTCCAACGAAAATTTTCCGATCCGCCGATTACCACATGCACCGAATTTTCTTGTCCCAAAGGCGAGCCCGTT
>BQIY01000100.1 GCA_021604265.1 Nitrospirales bacterium | reverse complement strand
CGAGTCCCAAGGCGGATCGGAGTTTCGCTTACGGGGCAAGCACGTTGCCGTTTGCTGCCGAAGACGTCCGCCGGAAGGTTCGTGCCTATGAGCGAGATCTCACCTTCATTCTGCCGTCGCAGATTCAGCATTACGTGAGCCAAGCGGTGCCGATTTCGATGGACTCCATGGATCTGGTGCTCAGTCGAGGTTGGGAACGTTTTACCGACAGGTACTTCGATGAGTAGTCTTGTGCTGTTTGCATTCTTGTGCGGATTTCATTTGGCGTTGCTGCAGTTTGACTATTTTTTTCTGCTCCTTCTTCACGTCACGTCGACGTATATCACATATGCGGTCATTGTGTTCTCCTGGATGACGGGAACACTCTTCGGTCTCCTCTGGAATCGATTGCATCCCTGTCTTGCACTCCTGGCAGGTCTCGCGAGTTATTACGCGATTTATGGCTTAGTCATCAGCAATCCCTTAAGTGCCTCGGCACTTCCGTTGGCCTCGGTTGGCGTGGCGATCACCGGTTTATGGGCGGGTCGGTTCTTTGTCGTCGTGTTCCCGTTCTTTGGCCGAATCGACTTCGTGTTGTTTCACGAAAATAACGGATTTCTCCTTGGCATTGTCGCGGTATTTGTCGGATTCACACTGTTGGGGAAGGCGTTTCTGCTTTGGAGTCCATTGCTCTCAGGCATGATACTCTTGGCCCATTGGAGTTGGCTCCACTCGTACTGGAAAAGACCTGAATCTGTCTCTGTGCATCAGTGAACGGGCTCTCTCGATTGCCTGTCTCTTGAGTGCGCATCACACCAAAATCTTTTTTCCCATTATGACACCATATGCCGTCACCATATTTGTCAGCGCGTTCCTCTTATTCCAAATCCAGCCGATAATCGGGAAGTCTATTCTCCCCTGGTTTGGCGGAGGGGCGGCTGTTTGGAGCACCTGCATGCTCTTCTTTCAAGTGATGCTGCTCAGCGGTTACGCCTATTCTCACATGCTGACGAACCGGTTTTCACTGCAATGTCAGTCTGGTCTTCACATGATGATGTTGCTTCTCTCCTTGCTGATCCTTCCTATTGTTCCATCGGAAACGTTGGCACTCACTGCTGAACAGGACCCGATAAGACAGATTGTATTTCTACTCCTACTGAGCGTCGGTATTCCCTTTCTCCTGCTTGCCACGACCGGACCGCTCCTGCAGCGCTGGATCAGCCTGCACAGGTCCGGAACCAATCCCTATCGCATGTATGCCCTATCAAATATCGGTTCGCTACTCGCCTTGTTGAGCTACCCGTTCTTTGTTGAACCATTCGTTGATCTTGCCGAGCAGACCGTCGCGTGGTCAGCGGGGTACGTATTGTTCGTCATCAGTACAGGCTGGTGCGCCATGACCGTGTATCGAACCTCGCCAGTTCACCTGCTCTCGATCGATACGCAAGAGAGGAACTGTTCTCAGCGCAGCAGTGCGGTTTGCGAGGATCTTCCTTTGCCCAGAACTCGATGCCTTTGGTTGGCATTGTCAACGTGCGGATCGCTCATGTTACTCGCGACAACCAATCACATGACGATGGATATTGCGCCTGTTCCCTTTTTATGGATCCTCCCGTTGAGCCTGTATCTCTTGTCGTTCATCATGTGCTTTCACGGCGAACAATCGTATAACCGCCGTATCTGGTCGTTAACCTTTTTTGTGTATATGACGGCGGCGTTCGTCATTCTCTTCGAAGGGGTTTCCGTAAATATTGGTATTCAGATTTTCGTCTTCTCATTTACGTTATTGACATGTTCTATGATTTGCCATGGTGAGTTAGCTCGCTTGAAGCCCAACCCAGAACATCTCACGTCTTTCTACATTATTATCGCCTCGGGCGGAGCGTTGGGAGGAATCATCGTCAATGTTGTTGCGCCGACGGTGTTCGATACTTATTGGGAGTATCCACTCGGTCTTCTGATGACCTATGCGCTGTTTGTCGTCTGTGTGCTCTTGGAGCAATCCAACAGGCCGGCGGGGAGTTGGTCCCGCAAACAATGGGTCGCGTTACTTGCCGGAGGCGTCATCGTGTGTGTGACATTTGGCCTCTATGTCCGCCAAGAACAAGATGGGTTGATCGCGAGTAGCCGAAATTTCTATGGTGTGTTGCGTGTCTACGAATACGGGGCAGGTACTGACGATTGGGAACGATATCTTTATCATGGCCAACTCATGCATGGTAGGCAGTGGCTGGCTGAAGAGAGGCAGGGATATCCGACGGGTTATTTCGGAAGAAGGAGCGGAACCGGCGTCGCAGCCTTGTACCATCCCAATCGTTTAGCGGGGGGAATGGCTCTCGAGAAGGGGGCCGGGCTACACATCGGGGTAGTCGGATTGGGAGTGGGGACGGTGGCCGCTTATGGTCAATCAGGGGATACCATTCGATTCTATGAAATTAATCCTGATGTGCCTCGTGTGGCGAAGGAGTATTTTTCTTACCTACAAGATATACCCGCGCGTGTGGATACGGTTCTGGGGGATGCTCGAATTTCGATGGAACGGGAATTGGCACAAGGTGGCTCACAGCGTTTTGATATGTTGTTATTGGATGCCTTCAATTCAGATGCCGTGCCCATGCATCTTATGACCAAAGAAGCGTTTGCCCTCTATTGGCAGCATCTGAAACCCGACGGAATTTTGGTCGTTCACATTTCGGCTGTGCACGTGGACTTAAACCCCGTGGTTCGAGGGCTTGCCACTCTCTTCAACAAGCACGCCATTCGCATGACGAATACACGGGAAAGACGTGCGGGCGTCAACTGGAGTGAATCGGTCTTAGTCACCAGTAATCAGGAATTTTTGGACAATCCCGAAGTCCAATCACGTACCAATCCTCGCCGCGGTTCAAAACCGGAAACCGTCATCTGGACTGACGACTTTAGTAACGTGCTCGAGGTTATCAAATAATGATCGAACGCAAACAGACCTTTCGGACGTTTTCGGGCTACGTCCTATTCGCACTCGCATTGCTGATATTGGGCAGTATCGCCGCCCTCCTGCGCCTCACAGTCGTCACTGACTACATGTATCATGCGTTGGTGAAGGATCCGGAGCGTCAGATTCCGGAAGGCAACGTGATTGTCTCTCCGGCTGACGGGACGATTCTGTATGTCAGGAAGATCCAAGACGGTATCATTCCAGAAGTTATCAAAAAAGGAGTGCCGGTGCCAATGATTGAGCACCTCAAGGGAACGCCTGCTCGGCCATTCAATGCGGGGTACTTAATCGGTATTTACATGAATACGCAAGGAGTGCACATAAACCGGATGCCTAATCATGGGACCGTTACACGACAGATGATCTTCAATGGTCCACACATGAATATGACTGGCGCCGAAACTAAGATCATTCTAACGCAAATGATTCCTGGCCTAGTTTCCCTTCGAAAGGCTTTGGGTCTTGAGCCTTTTGGTTTTATGGATGAAGCCGACTACGTGCTGAAAAGCGCGCGTGAAACGATTGTCGTGGAAGATGAACGCGGCGCGTCTTTGTATATTGTCCGGATTGCTGACTTCTATGTCGGGAAGATTTTGACGTGGGTCGGTGAGGGAGAATCCGTAACGAGAGGTCAGAAAATCGGGCTTATCAGTTGGGGTTCACAAACCGATCTTTTCATCGAGGAAACGCCTGGCATGACGATCACGGTTTCTGTTGGCGATTACGTGTATGGAGGCGAAACCGTTGTGGCGATGTATGAACCTCTTTCGAATTAATGTTCTCCTGTACTCAGCGATCGTCTTGGTGGCGATTGTCTGTTGGCCCGAGTTGCGCTGGGCCATAGATGCGTTGCCCGGGTATTTGGATGGGAGTATCAGCTCTCCGGTAGAGCGTGTCAAATATCGCGATGCCAAACACATGATTCGCACAGATCAACCAATGGATGATGCTGAGCGGCTTTTGAATGAGTCAATCACCATCGATCCAAACAGTGAGGCGGTCTATTGGCTGGGAGAATATTACGTGAAGACGCAACAACCTGAGCGAGCCTTGCAGCAGTTTACTCGATTTCTCGAGTTTGACCAGACTGATGCTGATGTCTATGTCAAGGTTGCTGCACTTTTGAATGCCATGATGCAGAGAGACGAGGCTCGACGTATTCTCCAGCAGGGCGTGGATTATTTTGAAGGCCGCCTCGATAAGTACATACCGCGGTATGCGCCGGAAATCCGAGCGAAATATAACCAAAAGGCATGGAGAACGTATCGGCGTTATCGAGGTGGGCTACGAACGTTAAAACAGGAACTCAGTCGTATTGACTTATCCGGCCAACTACCATCCTCACATCTCGAGCAGAGTCCTGCTTTGCGGCAAACCATTCGTTAGCCGAGTAATGACCGATGTTTTCCTCTCTGCGGCATGTCTGAGTGTTTCGTTTTATTCCTTAGAAAGCCGTATTTCATCAAGAATCCCCTCTAAAATACCGATAAACACTACAAGACTCTGTTTTTAAAGCACGTTGGGTGTTTTGAGGAGCAAATGTCGCTATAGCCATTCCAAATAACTTTCACATGTTTGAGTGAGTCATCGCACGGGCTTGGCGATCTCAAGTCGGCACCTCAGGAGCAGATCCGCGTTGAACGTCAGTTACTTGTTGAGGTTATGCAGGCTCACACAACGATCGTCGGCAAGGTCACACCTGGGACTTATTGATAGTCGTTCATGCCTGTGCGCCGCTGTCGAGACAAGAGGCAAGCGTGAATCGTTGTGTATCAAAATAGAGCGAGACGTATTTCTTGGATGAGATTCGAGCGACGATCGACAGATAGATCAACGATGAAGAATACAGCTTGGACGGGAACTCCTCAATCAAAAGAATCCGGATTTGCCCTCATCGCGATGATGGGGGTCTTGGCAATCATCGTGATTATGGCGACGGTGCTGGTGCCCAATATGGTGACAAGTGTGAATACACAGGCGAATGAAGCAGAGATGGACATTCTGGCATCCATTGGGAAGAGTTCAGAGACGTATCTTCGGAGTACACGGACCTGGGCTTCCTCCCTTGCAAGTCACGCTGGATACTCACCGTTAGACTCGGGGCAACTCCAGCGGAACGACCGTCTGTTTCCCCGGTATTATGCCTTGCATCCGAATATGAGTGGATTCAGCAATGGTACTGGGCTGACCGAGGCTGAACTTGTTGATGCGCGGTTTCTGTTGATCTCGGATCGAGGAGTGGACGTGAATCCGACGATTACCAATGCGGCGGAGTTTGAAAGTTGGTGGGAGACGGCAGCTGACCTAGATGATGACAAAGACAAAGACAAAGATGCTGATGCCAGCACGTCAGATCTGCACATTTATCATGGCAATCTCGCGAATACGTTTCTAAGGGTCAATTTGACGGCCACGGAAGACGGGGGCAGCTTTCAGCTTGACGGGACGACCACGAATTCGGGAGGAGGTCTTCTGGCCGACTACACGCGGTATCATTTGCCTGGAACGATGCTCTCGCTCGACGAAGCCGATACCTATGGTACGCCAGAGTTACAGTTTGTCCTCACAGGAAATGTGTCGTATCAGTTTGATCCCCTTTGTGAAGCGGGGTTCCAATGGCGCGTGGTCCCAGCTTCTCCCTGCTCTTCCCCGATCGTGCTCTGGCTTTCAACTCAGGGGACAACGAGTGATGCGCCGGGCTTAGATTCATGGACGGATTCTCAAATTGTGTCTTTTGATAATCCAAACTTGACTTATGAAACAGGTCCAACCGGGCAAACCTCAGGGATCTTTGCGTTGATCATGGATTTGGATGATTTCACGGGCTCAGCGGATGTCGATGCGGCTCATTATGTCAATGCGGCTATGACCGTTGGCGGCGTGACCTTGAATGAAGGAGATCTCTTGCTGTCCACTGAAGCGAATGAGACGGTGACGAGCCTAAACTCATTATATGTCCGGGATGAAGATATATTTATCTTTCGACCGGTATCTTTAGATGATTATTCTTCCGGCACCTTTTTTATGTTTATGGATGCCGCAGATGTTGGTATTACAGACGACATCGAGGCGTTCACATTCGTGGAAATGAATACCACCGTTGCGGGACACGTACTCCTTCAAGGCGACCTTCTGCTTTACTATGACGACGAGGATGTACATCGATTCGAGCCGACATCGTTGGGATCCACGACGTCTGGTGCAGTCAGTCGATTAATTGACGGAAGCGATATTCGAATTAGTGAAGAGTTTGAAGGTCTCGAGCTCATTGAAGAAGATACGGCTCTTGGGGATATCACCTTGCACGCTGGTCAAATTTTGGCATCCTTTGAATTCGGAGATTCTGATTTGGGTGACAACGGGATCAACGTAGATGTGACCGATATTGTTCATTTCGATTTTACCAGTGTGGGGAGTAATACCGTGGGCACCGCCTCCACTGTTTTTGATGGCGCTGATGTGGGGTTAACGACTGTCAGTGAAGGCACGGATGCGATCATGATCAAAGGCAGTCCTTCGACCATCGTGGCTTTGCCGATTACCAATCCCGGGTTTGAAACGGGCGACCTGACAGGCTGGACGAAAACAGGCGATCTGACGGGAAATGGCGGCCACAATGGATGGGGTGCCAGAACCTCAACCGGCGCGATGTCGTACCCGCATGGTGGAACATATTTTGGTGATGCCAGAGCCGACGATGCTGTAACGGGAGTCAGTGAGCATGAATTGGGTGTGTATCAGCGATTGGACGTGGCCGCCTATGTCACAGAAATTGACGCAGGGAAGGCCAGGACCAGTTTTTCAGGATTTGGACATGGTGAGACGCCAGGGGGCTGTTGTGACGACAAAGCCAAATTACGTATCACGTTCTATAACGCTGTGTCGGGCGGATCGCCAATTGGCGTGTCCTATGACAGTGTGTGGGCAAACACCACTGAAACGTGGGATCAACTTTCCATTAACGATGTCCCTGTTCCGACTGGGACTCGAAGCATTGAGCTGCTCCTGCTTGGCAGAAAAGAAGCAGGTGGTAGCAAACTGGACGCTGGCATCGACGATGTTCGCGGAAGTCTAATCCTGGCACCATGAGGAATCCGTCGCTCGTCGCTCGTATTTCGTATAAAGAGCAAGAGCCTGTAGGTTTCTGACGAGATACGTCTTCCGAACAACATCCATCGTCTTTTTCCATGTTTATTTTAAGATGAAAGATAAAGTGGACACGATAGGTCATTTGCGTACTGATACCGGTTTTACATTGATTGAAATGATCGGGGTCTTGTCAGTGATTGCCATACTCGTAGCGCTCTTGCTCCCTAAAGTGTTTGAGATCATGGCAGAGTCCAACGCGAATGCCGTTGCCGGGGCCGTGAAGACCTATGAAGTCGCGATCGTGGATTATTTTGCGGATATTGGTTCGATTCTCCCGTTGGATG
>BQIY01000099.1 GCA_021604265.1 Nitrospirales bacterium | reverse complement strand
AGGAAATCTTAACCCGCATGCTTGCCTAATCGATCGCTTCACCAACCGGACTTCCTAAAAAATCCACTCGACACTTAGATTATTTTCGCATGTACGTGGCAACTTCACATTTGAACAAAAAGGGCCACATCTCCCTTGGTTCATATCCGTCAATCTTGCTCTCATAGTGTTGTAATATTTCTGCAAAAAAGCAGAGAGGGATACCAACCTGAGGCGCACCGATGGGTCCTATATCTACGCGCGTCCGATCTGTCCCCTAACCCATTCGTGGACGACTTTAACCATATCCGGTGTGTGCTCGGAGAATACGTGGCCTGCGCCTTCAATCTGGACGAGCTGCTTAGGTTCATTGGCTCGCTCGAAAATGTCGAGCGAGTCCTGGAGGGGGACCACGTCATCCGCTGTTCCGTGGACGAGCAGCCAGGGAACCTTAATCAACGAAGCACGGGTGACGACGGTTCCAATGGCCGCAGTGTCATCAATAAAATCCTGCGACAGCGGGCACGCCGGCTCGTCCCACATGAAGCCCTTATCCGGTGTGACATCGCTGAACTCGCGCTGCGAGAACGCGTCCGTATGAACCATGCCAGAGAGTGAAACGAGTCCGACAATGCGTGAATCTTGGCTGGTCCGAAGAACACCGACAGCTCCGCCCATACTGTGGCCGACATACAGAATGTTGTAGCCATCGAGTGCGTCGAACACGGAGCCCAGGTCGTTCACTTCCTTGGAGATCGTGGACTCTTCGAATCGTCCTTCCGACTCGCCGTTGCCGGAGAACGACAATCTGAGTGTCGGGATCCCGTCGTGTGACAGGGCTTCGGCCAACGCCACAACGAACGGACGATCCTTATTGCCCGTGACCCCATGCCCGAGAACAACAATGACCGTCGCACCTTTCTCACCCGCGTGGAAGGTGTAGTCGATTTTTTCGCCTTCGATGTTACGAATGGTTCCAAACATGATTACCCCTATAAGTCGTTAAGATTCTAATAATTCTCGTGACCGGCGTCAGTTCGGGTGATGCCGAGAGGTCGAACAAAAGGACGTATCGACCTTGTTGCCGACAAGAAAGAAGGCTCGAAATACACCTGTCGATTCCTTGAGACTGTCGGATTTCAGTGTAGCTGGCCCCTATCCCGTTGAACAATGGCCTAGGTATCAGAGTTGAGTAAGTTTGGGGTATCGCAGGGTTATTGAATTGATGAAAGCGTGTCATCTATTAAGCAGATCGTATCGGGCATGATCCCGTCTGGAGCTTTTGTCATTAGAGAAGAACAACTCTTTATTATGAATAAGCGTCTTGGCCATATTTTCCGAAAGAGACGAGAAAAAGAGAAGCCAAGCGTTGGAGGCTTGACTTTTTATAGTAACCTGCAAAAATTCTGTAACTCGTTCTGTACCCTAGGGTAGAAAAGATTACGCGTATTCAAAATATCCAAATCATCTTCCTCGCGGAGTGTAAGGCAACACGGAGGTACTTATGAGGATGAAGATTGTACCGAAATCATCGAAGAGACTCGAAGCATCGTCTGTTTATTTCGCTGCAGGTTGTTTTCTACTCATGGCTGCCACCAGCTGCACCGGGTTAGTCGGCTATGAGAAGATCGTCACGACGAAAGAGGCCGTACCGGGTGCGTTTACGGTGATCACCGCCGCGTGCGCAGTTGACAAGAAAGTGTTGGGAGGCGGCTTTCACGGGATTGGAGATGACACCATACGCGTGTCCCAACAATTTCCTCAAGACACGACCGATGTGAACGGGAACGCCGTACAGGCCTGGCAAGTCGGTATAACAAATGGAGGGGCATCGCCCCGCCAAGTGACTGCGTATGCACTATGCGCCGAATAGGGTCCACCTGGCAAAACGCTAGCTGGAGTATGTGCCACCTGGAAAATAAAAGGATAATGTCCCCTTTTCCTGAGCTACTTGACATTTAAGTCAAACCTGTCAAAATTCTGCATTTCATTAATACAACGTTCGAGTCAGATAGCCAGAATAAAGAAATTGCATGCAACGGCAATGACTGTACTTTGCCACAACCTGAATATAATAAAGAATAACCCCAATTATACTGTTATTCTCGTGATTCACATCTAAACATTTTTAAGCACTTCGATATATAAATCATGCAAAGATAGATACTGAAAGGATGTAATGTGAATTTAGATCAGTGCATTGAGAGTGGAGTTCCATTCCTTCAAGAATCAGAGACATCAGAACGCGGGCTGATCGTCTTCGTACACGGCTTCATACTACAGCCAAGCGACCACGCATCGCTTCTTAGGAAGTTGGCTGAAGACGAGGCATTTCGCCACGACGACATCATACCCTTTAAATACGACTCTCAAAAGTGGTCCAACCGCGACCCACAAGAGATCGCTGAAGAGTTGGCTACTCAAATCCACACACTGTGGCAACAGCGTGAGCCCAAACGATTTTTTCTTATTGCACATAGTATGGGTGGTCTCCTTGCACGTGCCGCCCTAATCCATGGGTTGCGATCGAAACATCTCTGGGCCCAATCGGTAACTCGATTGTGCTTATTAGAATCAACCAACCGTGGGTATCGTCCCCGCCGAATTTCACACAAGGTACAGTTGCTCTGTGCACGCATTTTAGGCTCGGCTCGATTGGCAAGAAGCGTGTTGGTGGGTTCTCGCTTTGTCGTACGCGTTCGAATAGATTGGCTCGACATTTTCGCACCTTTAAACAGAACAATTACTAAACATAAAGAAATTTCTGAAAGAGATTTAAGCAGCTCTGAGGTAATATCCGAGTTGAACACCGAAGATCTACAGAGAACACCACCACTTACTATTCAACTTCTTGCGGACTCGCGCTCTCGTCCAGTTGTATTCGATGATGATAGTGACGATTTGCTGACCTGTGGCAATACCGAACAACGTCGGATTTCCCATGTTAACCACTACACGATCGCCCAGCTCCCACCTCAGGAAACCAATGAGCCTCAAAAATTCATTCAAATTGAACAAATCAAAGCTGCACTGTTCGATACACTAAACCCAACCCCAGTCGAGACTAAGACCTATCCAGAAGTTAATCTCGTGGTCTTCATTGTGCACGGGATAAGAGATTACGGTGAATGGTTAGGAACGCTAGAAACCGAGATCAAGGATGTCGATTCCGGAGCGAGAGTTTGGAAAAAACGGTATCCCTACTTTAGCATTCTAAACTTTCTCCGTAAAACGGATCGGATGAAGAAGGTGAACGATCTGGTCAAAGAATATGGAGATCATCGCGTTATCTATCCCAAAGCAAATTTCGTATGCTGTGGCCACAGCAACGGGACTTACCTCCTAGGCCACGCCATGCTCGATTTTAGGAGTGTTCGGTTTGATCGCGTGTTTCTCGCAGGCTCCGTGCTTCCGCAAGAGTTCGACTGGCGCACAATCGGCATCCGCAATCAGCTTCAAGTATTGCGCAACGACATGGCGAACGCCGATGTACCAGTTGGGTTTTTGTGCGCAGCGTTGTGCATCAGCCCGTTTCACCAAGACGTGGGCATAGGAGGATTTCGAGGGTTCACTCAAAAGTTCGCTGGAACGGATTTTCACGAAACTGAGTGGGTCGATGGCGGCCATGGTGCAGCCATCCAACCGACACGTTTACCTGGAATCGCATCCTACCTGGTCACTGGAAAGCCAGTTACGGCTGAAAATCCTGTTAGAGAGGTAAACAATTCACTGGCGTTCTTTTCTAAATACGCGCGACTGTGGGTTACCCTAATCACATTAATCGCCATCGGATTAAGTGTCATCATCTTGGCATCATTCTCGCTCCCCTTAAATCTCATTCTATTCGCAATATACAGTTTGGTTGTGTTTCTAATAATTGCACGATTCTAAACTCTAGAAGGCGACAGATGGAATTTGCATTCCTTGCATTTTTCTTTTTCATATTAGATGCCGACCACGAGTTATAAAAAGCAGTATTGAACGAGCCATTGCTTGTACTATTTTAGTACAAATATTATGCTAATTCGATTGATCTACGAGCTATTTTACCCCGCATTATCCTGCTCCCCTCGAAAGTGAGTCCACTCATAAGACATAATGTTTTGTCATGAGGAGGTGGATCATGGCCGAGGAACAAGACGACCCCATTCAGCGCTGGACGGCGAAACGACGAGTCGCTTTGGTATTAAGTATTACGAAGGGCGAGACCACTGTGGTGGATGCGGCTCGGGCTCATGGGCTGACGGTGGCTGAGGTCGAGTCGTGGCGAGAGCGATTTCTCGTAGGAGCGGAAAATGCGTTACGCACCCGTCCTAAGGATGAAGAGGCTCTGAAAGAAGAGCAGGTCAAGAAACTCAAGCAGAAGATTGGCGATCTGGTGGTGGACAATGATGTGCTACGGGAGGCATTGAAGTCGTACCCTTTGGCCCGGGGGATATCCGACGCGTGAGAGCGGCCCACACGGATATCTCGGAACGTCGGGTCTGTGCGATCTTGCAAGTGGCTCGGGCTACGGTACGACGAGCGCCCATGCTGGCGAGCCGAACGAGGGGAATCTCCGAGGCCTTGGCGACGCAGCTTCATACGTTAATTGAGCAACATCCCACCTATGGCTATCGGCGCTTATGGGCGTTGTTGCGGTTTGGCCAGGGGCAATGCGTCAATCGGAAAGCGGTGTATCGCGTACTTCGGATCAAACGCTGGTTCGTCCATCAACGTCGCCACACGGCTCGTCCTCGGGCTCAACGCCTGCGCAGTCGGTCTCCACAAAGTAATCAGCGCTGGGCCATGGATGTGACGCATATTCCGTGTGGACAAGATGGCTGGGGCCATTTGACCGCGGTCATCGATTGTCATGATCGAGAGATTATGGGGTATGAGTTTGCGTTGAGGGGCCGGGCGAAAGAAGCGGAACGAGCCCTCGAAGTCGCGTGTTTGGCTCGGTTCGGGACCCTGCGTCCCATCGGAGAGACTCCGGTCGTGCGTAGTGATAACGGCTTGATCTTTCAGAGTCGTCGATTCCGACGAGCCTGTCGCGACTATCGGCTCCAGCAAGAATTCATTACGCCCTATACGCCGCAACAGAACGGCTTGATAGAACGGTTCTTTCGCAGTCTGAAAGAGGAGTGCGTGTGGCAACACAGCTTTGACACGTTTGACGAAGCGAACCGACGGATTCGAACGTGGATGCAGTGGTACAACAAGGAACGTCCCCATCAAGCCTTAGGCTATCAGAGTCCTTGTCAGTATCGACAAAAAGAACGCTCACGGGTGGCTTGATTTCTGGGGAGCACTACAGCATTGCTAGGATCGATGCTATACGATTTATTCAATTTCGTAATATCCATTTTTCAAAACACATCAATCCAATCCGAAGGCCAAAATGAGTTCATAGGAGATAAGGTAGTTGTCTTATTCGCAAAATTGGGGATCTTAGGAATTTTCATCAATAATTGGTGGTATACCCGATTTATCAAACTCGTGAAAGATGGCAGAATCAAACTCTCAAAAGCTGAGGACAATGACGGAGGAAAAAGAGTTCTTGAGCACATTTTTGGGAAGAAAAAGGAAGTAGAGGATAACCCAAGAAGTTCGGCAGTCTGTGAAATCTGTGAGGCAAGAATGAAAAAAATAAAGTGCAATCAACAACGCGCGAAATCTTACGCAGGAATATTGAACTTGATCAGTGCAATTGCATTTACAATTGTATTTTTATTAATGAATAGTAAACCTATCGGTCTACTACTTTCCGTTATTATACTTTTGCTCATTATAATTATATTTTACGGGCTCTTTCATAAGTATATTACAAAGTTCGAGGAGGAAAAAAATAAATTAAAATGGTTGGCTATAGGAGGAGCTATTCCTGTATTAATGATTTCATTGCTTAACATGTATTCAAATGACCCCAATGAAAATATATTGTGGATCATTAATATCTATATGCTTTGGGTCATTTATGTTTATTTCCAAATGAATCAGTATCGGAAGACAAATGGATTCACATAGAGAAAAACAGAGAAAAGGAGGTCAACACTGAGTAAAGTGTGCTAGGAAAATAGCTCTGCTGGTCTGCTGGTCTACTGCTCCATTTACGGATGGAAGCCGAAGATTCATACAATAAGTAGAAGGGGACAAGACTCTTGCTTCACAATACACAAATTGATTAGGTTCAGCAGCGGTTCGGTTATTTGCTTGAAAACAACAGAAGAAAGTTTGAGGTATTAAATATCGGCATGTAAGTTTCATTACAACCCGGGTACGAAAACGAAGTAAAGGGAGTTCAGAGTTCTACAATACAACCCAGCAAAGGAAACGCTATATCACGAAGCATGTGCCTTGACCCTTCATTGTCTATTAGGTTTTCTCATTTTCTTGTGAATCAATGAAGTCGTTTACGTTCGAAAATAATGCTCTGAAGCAACTCTCTACTCTCTCATAATCCCAATCAGGCGTGAGGCTGTTTTTTAGAAGGTTCTGAACAGATGAAACAATACGACGTGTACGCTCGTACTCTTCGTTTGTTTGTTTCACTGTGACCTCTTCAGGGATCGCCGCAACCTCACCGTTTTGGCACAGTTCTACATATAACGCGCGTTGCTTCTCTCTGTCGCGCTTGCCTTCAGACACGCCTAACGCAACCTCATCGTACTGGGGATCCTCAGCCCACCACCAATCCTTTGATTCCCATCTGCGAATTTTTTCATAACGTAGCAGGTTCATTGCATCCGCTACCATGCTGGGAATTGGAGGATGTGCTCCTCCTAGCTTCCATGCCTCCAGCCTTCTAATGAATTCATCCGTATCGGGTGCGATATAATCTAAGATAATACCTACAAGCTGCTTACACCGATGATCCCGCGTCGCGCGCAAGAGAAAAGGTGTCCAGGACAGTGCACTGACACTCACCAAGTATAACAAGAATGCTTTGGCAGATTCCTCCTGGGAAATTACTGATAGGTAGTAACGTGTTGCTGGGACCTGCTCGCATTCAAGAACCTCTGCTTCGTCCAAAAGGCGTTGACTGTTCTCACAACATTGTTTAGCTGAATCAAGAAAGTTAACTTTTGACATTACTGACTATTATTAGAAGGTTATTAAATCTCCAAATCTGTATTTCTTGGGAAGAAATTAATATGATCCATGCCATTTTTAGGCCATTTCCATAGACAGGAATGTCATATTATGACATGAGTAGAGAGAAGAAAACATATTTAAAAGCACATAGTAACGAAGGTGGCAGCATTCCCAAAATTCTGCTTTATAGCGTTTTAATATTTTCTCAACACATATGACCTGACGCCTGCTGACCAGTCCGCTGAGCGAACGCCTCCAAGATCGGGCGGGGCCTGTTTGAGCAAAGCGAGTTGGCCCGCCCCACCACTATAGCGAATCCAATTAATTTCCAGTTAA
>BQIY01000098.1 GCA_021604265.1 Nitrospirales bacterium | reverse complement strand
TCCCCAGTTTCCCTTCTACAAAGGGGCCACCTTGAACCCTGGGAGGGCTCACCTCCAAGGACTCAAGCAGAGCCGATTGCAGCCAATTTGTCCGGCTCCCGACGAGGCTGATGGCCAAACTCCCCATGAGTTCTTCCACAGCCATGCCGCCCATTCTGAAGATTTTTGGTAATGTCATCGCGAATGTGAATGCCCTGGATTTTCAAGAACATCGCCCCCCAGCTCCATATCTAAGTTCTAAGCATCCCGGGCAAAAAACCGTCCGGCCTCCGCCGTCATCAAATCAAAGACCTGTATCGCCTGGGACTGGCCGGTACCACCTTCCTTGCTTTGCGAGAACGTCACATTCCCCTTGCTTTTGACCAGCAAGCTTGTCTGTCCCAATCGTTTGGAAATATATTCCAACGTCTTCACATCATTATTGCCAAAAAACTGCAACACCCCGGCATTGCCGACAAAGGTCTGCCATCGTTCCTTATATAAGGCTTCCAGGTGTCCTAAATCTTGTAAAATCGGCCATAATTTACAGCCAAACCCAGCAATCTGTCCGGCTGCCGCCTCGATCTGTTCCATGGGCAAACTTATCAAGACAGAGCAGCACCGGACCATCCTTTCGTTTGGGATCCACGCATTGCTCGCGTTCCATGGCTTCCAAAGCCAGATTGACAAACAGGCGCAGCCACCGGCTGCAAGTCGCCAGGCGGCCTGCCGACAGACAGGGATAAATCGTCATCTCGCCGGGCATGGTCTTTAAGGAGCGCAAATCATGCAGGGTAGGGTGGTCCACCAGCACTTTTTTAATGGAGGGAAAGCCTAAAAAGGTCGTATGGCGCCGCGCGCTCAATAGGACAGAAGTCATTCCTTCGGGTCGCGCTCAAACATCTCTGTGGTGGCCGCCTGAATAAGCCCGACCAGTTCTGCATTAAGGCTCATCTCATAAGGCAGCGCATACATCCCCTTGCTGTCCGCTCGTTCCCGGCCTTTTTTAAGTCCTTCATGTTCCAGCATTTGCGGATGCGGCTCGGTGCCCTGGACCAGCAGATTACGGACCGTGATTAGATCGCGTTTATCTTTATTATCAGGGAAGGTCGCCACATGGAGAATTAACCCCTCAATAAAATTCTTGGCTGTCTCATCCCAGTGAATTTCATTGCCGCCGCCCGGAACCACAAGCGCATCGGCGATCAGCCCAGCATCTTCCACGATATGCCGGTTCTCGGCGTTCAAAATGGCCATCGGGTTAAACGAGGCTTTGTAAGGTTTGACCCGTTCGTCCGGTCAAAGGGATCCAACACAAAGACTTTTTGACTCAACCCTTCGGCGCGTCTGCGGACGGTAATCGATGCCAGCTCTCCCTTGGGATCAATCGCCAGGACACTCCCCGGATAGAAAATGAGCTTGGGGATAATGACGGACACACCTTTACCGGCACGTGATCCCGGCACTGTGATCATGTGGCGATCATCCGCCACACCGATCAATTGATCCTCTAATGTGCCAAGGAGTAATTTGCCGTCCGGATGGGTCGCATCAGAATGCAGGGCAGGGTCGGAGAGGGTTTCACGCGTACTGCGCCAAACGGCCTGCGGCGAGTAATGCTCGGTTTTAAACCGTCCTTCCCCGACACCACGTGGAAAATCATCAAGGATACTGGACATAAGGCGCCCTCCTTGTTGGGCTCATTTACCATAGGGATGGTTTTTTATCCAGATTTTGCCTGCTGGCCTTTTGTTGAAGAAGGGGAGAGGGAGTGAGAAGGGCCTCACACTATCCGTCCACGCCGCAAAAGGCAGGCTGTGCTGATTGATACGAAGGGGAATACCGAGTAGGAATTCGTCGAGGATGGAAAGAATTGTGTGAATGCATATTCACAGGGGTCGATACGCTAAAAAGATATCCTTTCCTTGATTACCCTTCCCAATATCCCACCAGGACTTTTTCGCATCTCGATCAATTTCTCTGTATGGCCTTTGCGCAGCTGACGTATCGAGAAAGCTTGCGCGACATCGAAACCTGTCTGCGCGCTTACCAAGCCAAGCTCTTTCATTTGGGCATACGAGGCTACATGGCCAGGAGTACGCTGGCCGATGCCAACGAACAGCGCGACTGTCGCATCTACATGGATTTCGCAATGTGCCTTATCCACACGGCCAGACAACTCTGCGCCAGCGACAGCTTTGCGGTCGAGCTGGAACAGACGGTCTACGCACTCGATACCACAACGATCGACCTGTGCTTGAGCGTCTTTCCGTGGGCACGCTTCCGCTCCACCAAGGCTGCCGTCAAGATGCATACGCTGCTCGACCTGCGCGGCAATATTCCCACCTTCATCCACATCAGCAACGGCAAGATGCACGAGGTCAATGTGCTCGCTATGTTGAGACCCGAAGCCGGCAGCTTTTACATCATGGATCGCGGCTTCACCGACTTCGCTCGCTGGTACGTTCTGCATCAAGCACAGGCATTCTTTGTCATCCGTGGCAAATCCAATTTGCTCGTTCGTCGCCTCGACTCGCGCCCCGTGGACACATCCACGGGGCTGCGTGGCGATCAGACCATTGTGTTGGCCGCTGCGAAGGCCAGCAAGGATTATTCGCAGCACCTGCGACGCATCAAATTCTACGATGCCGAACACGACAGGCATCTGGTCTTTCTCACCAACGCCTTCAATTTGCCCGCGCTGACCATCGCGCAGCTGTATCGTTGGCGCTGGCAGGTCGAATTGTTCTTCAAGTGGATCAAACAGCATCTTCGGATCGAGCGGTTCTACAGCACCAGCGAGAATGCCGTCAAGACGCAAATCTGGATCACCATCACGGTGTACGTCTTGGTCGCCATCGTGAAAAAGCGGCTCAATACCGACGCTTCGCTTTACACAATCCTACAGATTTTGAGTCTGACTCTTTTCGAGGAAACAGCACTCGATCAAAGACTTAAAAACATGGAGATGCCAATGCCCACACAGCAAAACGATAACCAACTGAATCTATTCAATTAAATTGCCGGACACTACTGACTACGAATAATGGTGATACTCTCATCTCGTAAAATATGTGAAGATTCGTCAAGATTGATCATCTGCAAAAGTTTTAGTCATTAAACAGTTGTTTTAAGCAAACAATTTGATGGTCGTCAATTTAGTAATCCCTGAATAATATTATTGAAAACGATAACTGCTTCATTTCCCGTCGTCGGAATTCTAGAAGGCTTCAGCGTTCCTGCTTGAGAAACATGTACGCCAACAATGAATAAATTGTCCGTCGAATCAAACACAAACAGGGGAGATCCGCTCACTCCGGGCAAAGATTGGCAGTGATGGTGAAGATACCCATCACGCGGATTAATTTTCCGAACTAAACAAGATCTCATATCATCTACGAATAAAGATGCATTTTCAGAGCTTTCCTCTTCCTCAAAAAAAGCCCCTAACAAAAGTCTTTGTCGAGGCTGGATGTTGCTGATGTGTTCAAATGTGGCTAATCTCATGTGTTCTAGATTCTGATCCTCCTTGGCCTTAATTTCTACCACAACAAAATCGAGGGTATAGGGAAAATTCTCTCTTCTGTATTTCAGACTCTTCTCTGCCGAGCTATATTTCTTAAGTGCTCTATCATCAAATGGATCGAATTTGACGGCAACGATTGGTTCCGTCCACTGAGTTCCTTGAATATTCAGACCGGTGATCTGGGCATTTGAGAAAATTTCCTGACCCAAAGGGGCAGATGGCTTTTTAGAGAATTCGTCACCCTGAACAAAACAGTGCCTGGCTGTTAGCACTAAACCAGGCTTTAATAACGCGCCCATGCAAAATAACCGATCGTTTTCCTGGAGCATGACTAATGTCGAGAGGAGTCGGCGGTACAATTTTTCGTCGAGCTGCCTACCTAAGCGAAAGCAATGGTCTAAATATTCCTTTACAAACGTGAAATCCACGCGTCTGCCGACAGAGTCCGTGACAAAGCTATCAAACGCTTTCTGACATGCGAGAATACGGCTCAACTCTTGAGGATCATCAATTTGGATTCGATCGCCTTTATCTATTTGAACAAGAGTTTGCCTGTTTGAATTCTTTCGTGGTGACTTACTTTCAAACCCCTCTGGAGATAGCAGCTCACCTCGATCAAAAGGCGCTACAGAAGGGGCTATGTATCTGCCAGAGTCACTGTGCGAGGCAATGGATTCCTGTGGGGTAGGCCGGATTGGAGAGGGAGAGGGTTCCGGACATGCTATGACCTCGCACGGTGGGGTCGGGACTAATGGCTCATCCATCTTGGCAAGGGCACATCCCGAGAAAACCACATATAAAAGACTTGCGATGGCCCAGAAGGATCGATGGTTTCTGATGCTTCTTGACATTATGACATCCTTTTAGTGGGAGTTGATAACTTTCGATTTATAGGAATCATTTCCCTACTGCAGTGCCGCCATTGATTCCACCAGAGTCAATAATCACATTTATGATGTCTTTTTTTCTGTCTGAGACTCCCTTGGCCACCTTACCCAAAATATCGCCAAAATCATCTGATTCCTCTAATGTTACTCTCGCAATGAATGGCCTATTTCCAAAATCGGTATCCTTAGAATCGTAATCCGGAATAAAAAACCAATCCGACACTACATCATCAATTTCTACCTCGATAATATCCTTGTCCAAATTAAATTTCCCAAGGGGCAAATCAGCAGCAATCAAGTCAACAGTTTTAATCTTATCTTTGTCTTTTATCAAAGCAGTTAAAACAACCTTAGCATTTAGTTCAATCACTCCCTCGGATTTATCGAGAGCCATCCACCAGGACCAGGGCACAAGCCATCTGAATGCTTTCACTTTTGCCTTAGTTCTTTTTAGTGTAATTTTCTTAGGTTTAAGTTGATAGGCTTTTCGGGCTCCATCTCTTTTTATTTCAATTTCAAGTTCTACTGACTTTAATGTCTTTTTTGTTTCATTAGGTTTTTTATCTATTTCCGCACAAGATAGTTTTTTCTTTGGTAATTCCCTATTTGGGTAAGTTGGATCCGCCTGCCTTTCGGTCATTAGCTCATCACCTTGGTATCGAATAATTGTTAATATGTTTTTTCTTGAATTCTGACCGCGCACGTAGATCGTGTCCATTTTCTTCGCTGAGTAACTAGCTTTATAGCGACTGGCCTCTTCCTCTATACCCTTTGCCATTTGATCTACAACAAGCCCGATAACAGCAGAACCCAATACGACCATAGCAGACTCATGGCTACCAAGCTGACTATCGAGTTTCAGGCAGTTGCGTTCTGGCTCAGGAAAATCACTTTTCGAGTGCGGGGGTACAAAAAAATTTCCGACCTTGGCACATCCTGACAAGAGAAAACAAAAAAGAATAAGCGGCCATAGGAAATTTTTCATTCTATGCCTCCTACAGTCTAGGTGTGTTTTGACTAAACTTTGCCTTCCTGTATCTTTTAATAAAACGTAGAGCCAGAGTGTCTACCATTTTGTAAAGTGGGCTGAGAAAAAACATAAAAAAAACTTTCAATAAAGTCAAACATCCTAGGTTTTGAACAACCTTTAAAGCCATACAACACCAAAATTTTCATGATGTGGATCAATGGGGCGGCCAATCCCGCAAAGTCACCGTTGCCATGAATGGACTTTTTGTCAACCACCGGATCATGTCAATATGGACATGAAAAAGCTGAATGTTTTGTTGAAAAAAAAGAAAAGATAAAAAAGGTCACAATGGAAAAATTCGCAGAACGAGCGGCCGAGCTTATCAACGGAATCAATGCGATTCATTCGTTCCAGGAAGGTAGACTTTCAACTAGGTAGTCACTCCAAGGAAAGCCTATCTCGTTCTCGTTCAGCCGTGGATTATTATGGGTGTCCTTTCCCTCGCCATTAGCATCGGATAGAACCACTTTTTTATTTCTTTAACCTCAACGCTTTACTCTAGCCAAAAAGCCAGGATGGTCTAACACCGGCAGCAGTTCTTTGGATTTAGCAGGGGAATATATTAAATTTTTCTCTTTATCGTAGTAGTGTTCCTTGGCGTTTCGGTCATACGCTCTATTATTTTGTATTTGTTCTTGGGACCAGTGATAAGACCAAATCGCTTGGTTGCGTTTTATCCAGTAATGTGTTTGGCAATCAAAACTCCAATTGCCGATTGACGGGTCGAGGGACACCGATTGCCCCTCAAAAATCAACTTCCAATCTGTCGGGAAAAGCGGTGTTAAACTCGGATGCCGTACGACAAATTCACTTGTAGGCGTCAGGAAAAGCAGGAATAGTGAAGTTCCGAGTGACAGAACACTTGCGCCCACTTGACCGGAGCCTTCTCATGGATGATCCCTTATGCCTATTCATGTGCTTTAGTTGAATTAAAGAGAAATTCAGGAAGGATTTTTTCAAGAGTTCAGGAGAATGAAGAGATTTTGAAA
This sequence comes from Nitrospirales bacterium, assembly GCA_021604265.1. The sequence continues at coordinate 991 of BQIY01000098.1, read as the reverse complement.
TCCTTAAAGAGGGGCATCTTTTTCCACAGCCGATCCCCATCGAGGAAGCTGTCTCATCATATATTGAAGGTGCTCTGAGGCAGGATTACGCAATGGCCCAAGGGCGGCGGAATGTCATCAAACCAGATGCGCTGTTTAAAGAGGGGCATGGCCGACAGGATTTGAGGCCATCGTCCGCAAACGGTCACAAGTCCCGGTATCACCTGATTGGCTCATGATGTCGCGAATCTGGCGTGGCGAAAAACGTGAGGCCTCGGCTTGGATATGTTGATACCAGTTCAGGACCGGTTCATCCTCATTGGTTACCGCCTGTTCGTAGACAAGCCGGCATAGGGCGAGAAACGCGGCGTAATCGCGAGACAGCCACGACGACGCCAATTCCGGCAGTCGGCCATTTCTGATATTGCCCCACGACCAGGCACGCGGAAATCCGTACTGGAGAGGTGAGACCGCTCCACTGCTTTCAATGACCAACGGGGCGATGATGTCGGCAACGGTCTGCTCGCCACACACCGCCACTTCCCGCACAAAGACGCGAGACGGATGCTCGAGTAGTGCCGGGATCGTGGCGAGATCGATCTGGACATCGATGATATCTTTGTACAGTTCCCGGATCCGAACGGCTTCGACCACGGCTGCCGCATTTTCCTCGGCATCAGGCAAGGAACCGTCAAGCGTAGACGCGGCCCGGCCGACGGGTTCGAGCGGATGGAGTTGCAACAATTTGGCGCCTTTTTCAACCGCAAATTCAGCGACCCACTCCAACTCGTTGACGTTGTGAAACGTGAGGGTAAAGATAAACCCGAATCGAATGCCGGATGCCCGCAGGCCCTCAAGTTTCGCGCACATATCATCGAATGCCCGGGGAGAATTTCGCATGAGGTTATGCGATTCGGCCACGCCATCAAGGCTGATTGCGATGAGATCGCAATCAGCCTGTAAGATGTCCAGATGGCGTTGATCCAGCAACATGCCGTTCGTGGTGACCGTG
>BQIY01000097.1 GCA_021604265.1 Nitrospirales bacterium | reverse complement strand
AGGAATCAGAAAACCTCATGACAATGACGCCTCATTCTCCCACCGGACAGACACCGGATACTCCCCCCTCCATGCAATTGTGGTTATCCATTCTACTCAGTACGATCGTGGCCATTATCCTAATCATTAGCGGCATCACCTATTACTTAGTCAAACAAAACAACATGGACGAACAGGGTAAAACATTGGCAACGATTGCCACGGCATTAGGCAAGCGACTAGACAGAATTTTATTTGAACGCCAAGCCGACATCTCAGTTTTGGCCAAAACCCCCATCCTGGGCACGCACGACCGCACCGCAATCATACGACACTTACAAATCATTCAAGACACCTATCAAGCGTACAACTGGATCGGAATTACTGATGAGAAAGGACAGGTGGTCGCCGCCACTATTCCGTCCACGATCGGCATCATCATGAATCAGAACCCAGCCTTTCAAACTATCCAACAATCTCCAGGCATTTATATCGAAGACGCCAAACCCCGCGATATCTTAAACGAACAGTTAGCCCTCCTGATTGCCATTGCGGTTCAACCGGACCAGAGTGCCACGAAAGGTGCGCCGTTCAAAAAAGGCATATTTGCCTATATCTCCCTTGAATATTTGGGGAAGGAATTCAACCGCCAAACCGCCGTCTTACGGCAACAATACCCGATGACCTCCATGCTTGAATGGCAATTACTTCGACGTGACGGTTTGATTTTGTTTGACTCCGGCACCAGTGATCCAGGGCCCGTGAACCTTCAAGCCCTCAATCTCGGGTCAGCTCAATCGGTAGCCAAAGGCCAGAATGGGTATATGCAAGAATTCCACCTTCGACGGAAGATTGATGTCCTGACCGGGTTTAGTCAAATGAAAGGGAGCGGACTCGCATCGACGTTTAATTGGGGCATCCTGGTTCGTCGTGACCGCAATGAACTTCTTGCGGCTTCTCACGCACTGCTCTGGGAATTTGCCGCAGCCGTAATATTCTTACTTCTATTGATCGGCCTTCTGGCCTGGAGCATGAAACGACTACAACGCGCACAAGAACTCGAACGCGCGGCCAATCGGCTGGCGCAACGAGCGGAGCAGCGATTTCGAACGATTGTGGAAACCGCGCCCAGCGGGATCGTGATGATTGATCAAACCGGCACCATTGTCCTCGCCAACACATTACTTTGCCAACAATTCGGCTATACCAGCACAGAACTGCTACACCAGTCGATTGAAATTCTTATCCCCGAACGGTTCCGAAAAAATCATCCTGCTCATCTCGGCAAGTATTTTACAGCACCCGAACCACGCAGTCTCATGCTCGACCAAGAACCGTATGGCCTACACCGCAATGGCACCGAATTTCCAGTGGAAATTGGACTCAACCCGTTAACCACCGATGAAGGGAACTATGCCCTCGCCTCTGTCATCGATGTCAGTGAACGAAAACATGCGGAAAAAGAATTACAGGGGCTCCATCGAACAAAAGAACTCATTTTGAACTCTGCAGGAGAAGGGATCTATGGGGTGGACGTGAACGGTAATACGATATTCGTGAATGTTGCAGCAGCCTCATTGCTGGGCTATCGTCCGGAGGAGTTAATTGGCACACCGATGCATTCCATGATTCACCATACCAAACCAGACGGATCAGTCTATGCCTATCAAGACTGCCCGATTCATCAAACGTTTGAGTGCGGCACCATCCAAACAATCAAAGATGAACTTCTTTGGCATAAGGATGGAACCAGTATTTCCGTTGAATACACCAGTGTACCAATTCGTAATGAAAGCAATGAAATTGAAGGCGCGGTCGTCACAGTTCAAGACATCACAGAACAGAAAAAACATCAAAACGAAATCGCGCTACTATCAGAAAGTCTGCAGATTGCCACTCAAGCTGCCGAAATTGGAGTCTGGGACTGGAATATTGTGGAGAATGCGTTGACCTGGGATGATCGCATGTATGCGCTCTACGGAGAACCCTCTGGATCAACAGCGCTCTCATATGAGGTCTGGCGGAGCGCGCTCCACCCGCATGATGACGAACGGGTTCACGGGGAACTGCAAGACGCCCTTCAGCACCAGACCCACTTCCGCACGCATTTCCGGATCATTTGGCCTGATCACTCGATTCACTACATTCAAGTCTTTGCCGTCATTCATCGAGACCAAACGGGAACAGCCATACGAATGACTGGGGTAAATTGGGACATTACGCGCGAAAAAATCAACGAGGAGGCGTTAGCGAAAAATATTGAAGATCTCAGGCGATCCAATGCCGAATTAGAACAATTTGCCTATGTGGCCTCTCATGACCTTCAAGAACCTTTACGCAAAATTCGGAATTTCTCGGAACTCTTGCGCGAACGCGCCAAACACCAACTGCCGTCAGAGTTTGAAAAACTGCTTGCACCGATTGTGAACGGCGCGATGCGTATGCAAGACCTCGTTCAGGACCTCTTAACCTACTCCCGTGTTTCTCGTGAAGGGCGAACCGCGGAATTGGTTGACCTTCAGGTCATTGCCGAAAATGTGAAAAATACCTTGGAGTCGGCCATTGCCGAAAGTCACGCAACGATCACCATTGGGGCACTGCCAACCCTTGAGGCTCACGCAACCCACATAGAACAACTTTTCCAAAATCTCATCAGCAATAGTCTGAAGTATCACGGCAGTCAGCCGCCTCGAATTGAGATATCCGCGACAAAAATTAAGAAGTACTGGCAATTCTCCATCCGTGATAATGGCATTGGGATTGACCCGCAATATGCAGAACGCATCTTTGTGATCTTCCAACGCCTGCACACCAAACAGGAATTCGCCGGCACGGGCATTGGATTGGCTATTTGCAAGAAAATCATTGAACGGCATGAAGGGCAAATCTGGGTTGAATCCAAACTGCATGAGGGCTCAACATTCTTTTTCACACTTCCGCAATCGCTGCACAACTCACAAACGGTCGAGCACACGCGTGAAAGTTTTGACCTAAAATGATAAGCCCAAGAGACCATCCCTTACAGCATCTTCCGTCCCGTCTCATCGTATGCTACGATTTACGATCATACCGGTTCATACCTACTTCCTCTGCAGCCCTCATTGTTCCGTCGGCACACACACTTAACCGAGAGGATACCTGTGTCACATCAATCAGATCCCATTCATGTTCTCATGGTTGAAGACGACGAAGAAGACGTTGAGCTGACCAAGGAATCGCTGAAATCCTCCAAAGTCACACTCAATCTTCATGTCGTCGAAGATGGCGAACAGGCTCTGTTCTATTTACGGAAATCCCCACCGTTTACTGAAGCCACTCGACCAGACCTCATTCTTCTTGACCTGAATCTTCCCAAGAAAAACGGTCGTGAGGTGCTGGCCGAACTGCAACAGGACGATACCTTGCGATCAATTCCTGTCATTGTCTTAACCACATCTGATCAAGAAAAAGATGTGCTCAAAACGTATCAACTTGGAGCAAACTGTTATATCACCAAACCCGTCGGCTTAGATCAATTCACAAAAGTGGTGAGTTCCATCGATAACTTTTGGTTCTCAATTGTGAAATTGCCGTCGCGCACATAACCAGATGTCCTTTCGCACCCGTCACATATTAATCATTGATGATGACGCTGATGACATTCTCATCTTGGAAGAATGCTTGACGCGTACGAGCCTTAATTTTCACATATCGGCCATCCATACAGGAAGTGAGACGATGCCCTATCTTCATGATCTTTCTCACGGGAAAGCAGCAAACAGGCCTGACCTGATTATCCTAGACCTTCATCTTCCTGATATTGATGGCATTGAACTCATTCGCGCCATACGCCAAACCCGTGCACTCTGCATAACTCCCATTATCGTCTATAGCGGATCTGATGACCCACGACGTTTTCACGCCTGTTATACAGCCGGCGTGAATTGCTGTCTCAAGAAACCGTCAACTATCGATGAGGCCATGACGCTCGCCCAAGCCATAGACGAGTTTTGGTTTTCGACGATTCGGCTTCCCAGTGACTATGCTCATCATTAATGGCCATCGGCCGTTGACAGAGCAACAGGCAAACTCATCGTCTCGAAGAAGTTCACAAAGGAGAATCATTGAACAATGATCATGACAAACGAAAAACCTATTACAGTCTTGTTGGTTGAAGATGACGAAAAAGATGTCCTCTTAACGAAGAATGCGCTTCGACAGTCAAAGTTGGCAATCGCACTTGAATTAGAAACCAACGGCGAACAAGCGTTATCCTACCTTCGACAAGAGCCGCCCTATACCGACAGAACACGACCAGACTTGGTCATTCTCGACATCAACCTTCCACGTAAAAATGGATGGGAAGTCTTAGAGGCGATTAAAACCCATGACAGCCTGAAGTCACTCCCATTCCATCCATTCAACAATTAGGTCCTACGCGCATGGCTGAATCTTCATCACACCAGAAGACCGGGGAACAGGAGTTTCGCGCCCTGGTCGAACATAATATCGATGGGATGGTCATTATATCTCACGACAGAAACATGAGTTACGCCAACGCCGCCGCCTGTCAATTATTTCAACGTTCAGCCGAGGAACTCATCGACACTCCTATCAATTTTCCCATCGCCGCCGGACAAACAACAGAGATTGACCTCACAAATCCAGATGGGACCAGCACTCCGGTTGAAGTACGAATTGTCAGCATGACATGGGCAGGTCAAACGAGATATTTGGGGTGTCTACGAGACCTCACAGAGCGCCGAAAAGCTGAAGAAGAACGAACACGCCTGACTACACAAATGCAGTACGCGCAAAAGCTCGAAAGTCTCGGGACACTAGCCGGGGGTATTGCACACGACTTCAACAACTTACTCATGGCCATCGTGGCACGAGCCGGACTGGCACTTCGAATGATTGGCCCTGAGGCTCCCGCCAGTCAACATTTAGAACAGATTAAAGTATCCGGACTTCGCGGTGGGGAGCTCGCCAATCAAATGCTTACGTATGCCGGAAAAGGCAAACCGGTTATCCAAACCATTCATGTCACACAACTCATTAAGGACATGGCGCACTTACTTCGAATCTCCACCTCGAAACGAACCACATTAACTTATGATCTCGCAGAAGACATACCTCTGATTGAGGCTGACCCTTCACAGTTACGGCAACTCATCGTCAGCGTTCTGACGAACGCGTCGGAGGCCATTGGAGACAAGAGTGGAACCATTACCATCTCCACTGGCACAGTGAGTGCACAGACCAGTCATCGCAATGGCTGGTATGTGACAGGAGATATTCCTTCATCTCACGGAATCTATATTGATGTCCGTGATACGGGTTCCGGCATGGATTCAGAGACAATCCCCAAAATATTTGATCCATTTTTTACAACAAAATTTACGGGACGAGGACTGGGCCTTGCCGCCTTGCTCGGTATTGTCCGAGCCCTGAATGGCGCGGTTGCCGTCACCAGCCGTACTGGTGAAGGTACGCACTTTCGTCTCCTGTTTCCTTCTCTCGCCTCAACACCATCACCCCAAACAACATCGGAAATCTCTGACCTCTGCTGGAAAGGCACAGGAACCGCTCTGGTCGTCGACGATGAAGAAGATGTTCGACTGGCGTCACAACTGATACTCGAAGAAATGGGATTGACGGTGTTGACAGCCGGGGACGGTCATGCCGGACTTGAAGTCTACACACGCTATCGTCACGAAATTACGCTGGTGCTCCTTGATCTCACCATGCCTCGAATGAATGGCGCCCAGCTTTTCAAAGAAATTCGCCAACTCAGCCCGGATGTGCCATTCATTCTCTCGAGCGGCTACAATGAAGACGAAGCGTCAAAACGGTTTCAAGGAACGGGCAGGTACGATTTCCTTCAAAAACCCTATCAAATTGACGCGTTGATTGCGAAAGTTCGAAAAACCATAGAGTTGATCTCCTAACATCAACCTAACGACTCCTCTGTCAAACATGAAGGGAGATTACAAGAGAACAATGAAGTAGAGAAAATCTAGATCGAAAGGATGAGCCGAAAATCGTGAAGACAAGAAGCAGAAGACAATAAAATTTTTGCGATTGAAATCCTCTCCTGTTCGTTTACCCGCCAATGACAACATTCAACAGAAGATCTTGCAATACATCACATCTAGGATTACGACGAAAGCGCAGCCAGACAATCCCGTGACGAAGCGACTGGAACCTCTGAGGTTCGAGCACGATCTTTCGGAAAAGTGAAGATAAACTGACTCCCGCCCTGCTCACCCGATTCAACCCAAATGCAACCACCATGCATCTCCACGACTTTCTTACACAAGGCAAGTCCGATCCCCAGGCCGTCAGTCTTCAACCCATTATCTAAGCGTTGAAAGACATCAAAAATCTTCTGTGAGGCTTCCTGGGGGATCCCGACGCCATTATCACTCACGGTAATCTGCCATGTGCTGCTCAAATCACGTGCCGAGATATGAATGTGCGGAAGAGTTTCGCTTCGAAACTTCAGCGCATTGCCAATCAAATTTTGAAACAATTGCTGAAGAAAGAGTTCATTGCCCATCATCGTTGGCAAGGGCTCAACGGTAATTTTCGCGTGTGTTTCTTGAATAGGCTGCTCGAGTTGAGTCAGTGCTTCTTGAACGATATCGTTGAGATTTGCTGAACCAAATGGTTTCGCCGCACCACCCAGTAACGAATAATCAAGCAGCGCTTTGATCAAGCGACGCATGTGGTAGGCGCTTTTGAGGGAACGGGTAATATAATCCTGAGACCGGTCACTCAACTGCTCATTCGAATCCTTTTGAAGCAATTCTAAAAAGGTAATAATTCTTCTCACTGGAGCCTGTAAATCATGCGATGCGCGATGAGTAAATTGCTCAAGCTCATGCTGCGACCGTTCAATCTCGAGATGCTGTTGCTCAGTTTTCCGAATGAGTTCCGCTTTTTCAATCGCACGCGTCACCGCACGAACAATCCCCACGGCCGTAAGTTTTGCTTTAACAAGATAATCTGCTGCACCATTTTTTAATGCCTCAGAAGCCACCGATTCATCCCCTTGCCCGGTCAGCATCAACACCGGAATATTGGAGGCAATTTCTCGCTGATTGAGTAAAGCCATAAATTCCAGTCCGTCGGCATCAGGGATTTGATAGTCCAATAAGATACAGTCAGGAAGTTCATTCTGACAAAGCTCCCACCCGTCAGAGCTCGAATCCGTATCGATGATACGAAAGTTCTGTTGTACACTCTTATGTAAATATCGACGAAGAATTTCTCTGTCTTCCTTCGAGTCGTCAATGATCAATACACAAATTTCAGAGGTCTTCATACGGGCTTCTCCAAATTTGGCATGACGACGACTTCAAACCAATAATCTTTTAAGCGTGACATGGCTTTCATAAATCCGTCAAAATCTAATGGTTTTGAAATATAACTATTAGCCCCTAAGGCATAACAGATCTGAATATCTCGTTCATCTGTGGACGTCGTCAAGATAAT
>BQIY01000096.1 GCA_021604265.1 Nitrospirales bacterium | reverse complement strand
GCATTCTCGGACTCTATAGTCTTTTAAGTTATCTGAATTATGTCCGTGAAGAATATGCCCGCCGACAAATCAGGAACACCTTCAGCCGATATGTCTCTCCAGCGCTCGTTGAACAATTGTCACGCAACTCCGAACACGTTCAACTTGGCGGCGAAACAAAAAACATGACGGTGCTCTTCTGTGATGTCCGAAACTTCACTCGTATCTCGGAACAGTATCAATCAGACCCACAAGGACTTACTCAACTGATCAATCAGTTATTGACACCCTTGACTGAATCAATTCTGTCACATCATGGCACCATCGATAAATACCTGGGTGACGGAATTATGGCGTTTTGGAATGCCCCGCTTGATGATCCCGATCATGCCGTTCATGCATGTCAAGCCGCCTTGGATATCCTCCATCAATTAGAAGTTTTCAATCAAATGCGAATCAATGAGTCAACGAAGGCCGGACAGACATGTTCACCCATCAAGGTGGGAATTGGGATTAATACCGGCCCATGCGTTGTCGGCAATGTCGGCTCCAAACAACGATTTGACTATTCTGTGCTGGGAGATACGGTCAATATTGCTTCACGATTAGAAGGACTCTCAAAATCCTATGATCTCGGAATTGTGATTGGTCCGCACACGGCCGAACTCGTTCGTACTCGTTTGGCGATTCTTGAAATAGACATCTTGACGTTAAAAGGGAAAAAAGAAGCTGCCAGAGCCTATAATGTGATCGGCGATGACCTGCTTCATATGGATCCGAGATTTCAGACCTTACTCCAATTACATACAGACATGCTCACCGCCTTTCGAAGCCGTGAATGGCACCGAGTTAAGCGGATCCTGATGGATCTTGAACATAACCCTCATATGCCTCTCCCGCTCCATAAGTTATATGACGAATACCTGCACCATTACGAACAACACCCCCCCCCCAAAGACTGGACGGGTACGGTTATGTCCCCCTTTCACTAAGCGTGTGGCATTATCTATCCAACCCCGCTTAACGCTCCGTCGCCTAAAAAATCCACGGATGTGTTGTTTTAGAGAACAGGTTGTATCATAATCCTCCAGTCAGGGTTCAAAGAAGAGAAAACAGCATGGTCGCATAACAGAGCTCCCCTGATAGTCCATAGCGAGTCTGCTCTTTTTTCTGTTTCACTGATGGTGGTGGTGGCGATGATGATACACAATCGAATGAACATACTGCTTGGCATTCTGTTGTTTGGAATGTTCATTCATGCCTCCACAGTCATAGCAGAAGACCGCGTGATTGGAACGGTCAAGTCCGTCAATGACCACGCGTTTATCATTAGGGGGGATGAACGAATCAGATGCCAAATTGGTGATGCCATCTTTGAACATGATGCCCTTGAAACAGACGAAAGCGGAGCCTTAGGCGTCACACTGAAAGACAACACCAGACTCTCTCTCGGCCCCAAAAGTTACCTCACGGTGAATGAATTTCTTTTCAATCCCCAACAAGAACAATACTCACTGGTTACGAAAATACTCAGAGGTACGCTTGTGTATCTCTCAGGGATCATCGCCAAGCTTTCGCCTGAATCGGTTTCGATCACAACACCAACCGCAACTGTTGGAATTCGAGGAACGCGACTCGTCATTCGTATAGACCCTGAAGAAGACCGTGCCAATCAAGACAGTTAGATCGGCTGGACTCACAACATCTCAACCCGTTGTTTCGATATGGATGTCTGTACAACGCAAACATATAAAGTCTTTTGCCAGTTTCTAGGAAGAGCGTTAGTCTTCCTGCTTCTCGTTTCAAGCTGTGCAACCCCTCCCAAACCTCTGCCTGCGCCTTGGATAAATCCAGTCATTTGGGAACAAGCAACGACAGTCACTGGGACAGGAATCCCCCACGCACAAGTCTACGTTTGGCATGAAGGACTTCCAATCGCCAACGGGACCATTTCATCTGAAGGCACATATGAACTGACTGTTGAGGCATTACATAAGGAACAGATACTGACGGCAACTCAAACCCTCAATGGACAGAAAATGAGCATGAGATCTGCTGCTGTTCCTGTGCAGAACGTGACTCTGACTGGCATTGAAATACACCCGGCCTTATCGACGATTATTGAACAAGGCCAGTCTTTCCCCTATACCGTGAAAGGGATGCTTTCGAATGGCCAAACCCAAAAGCCACTGCCGGAGGTGACCTGGGTCACGAAGCAGCCAGCAGTAGCGACGATCGACACCAAGGGAATTGTCACGGGACTAGAGGCTGGAACCACCACCATTCAAGCGACACAGGAAGGTATCCAATCCGCTCAAGCTCTCTTGACAGTCAAGCCTCGGCCTCCTGTCGTCAACGCCTCCTTGAATGCTGGCGACACGACGGTCACCGGCATGGCCTCACCATCAGCTCAGATCAAAATCATGGTCAACGAGATTCCACTTACCAGGCCTATCACAGCTGATGCCGAAGGCCGGTGGCAAGCGAACAACCTCCCTCCTCTCAAGGAACATGACCGTGTCACCAGCTTTCAGCTAGTGAAGCATATTCAGAGCGACGTCTCTCTTCCAATCGTCGCCACTCCTGCCGTCCTGACGGAAATCACGCTTAATCCAAGTCCCGCCACTGAGACGACTCTCGAGCTTGGTCAATCGCAACGGTTTACTGCAACCGGCATCTTCTCCAACGGCAGAACGGAAACCCCTATGGCTAAAGTCACCTGGCTCGCTCAACACCCCAGAGTCGCAATGATTGATGCCGAGGGAACGGTGACAGGACTAGCGGTAGGAACCACAGCCGTTCAGGCGACACGAGAGGGTATCCAATCCGCTCAAGCTCTCTTGACAGTCAAGCCTCGGCCTCCTGTTGTCAACGCCTCCCTGAATGCCGGCGACACGACGGTCACCGGCATGGCCTCACCATCAGCTCTGATCAAAATCATGGTCAACGAGATTCCTCTTGACCAACAAGTCATGGCAAACGTCGAAGGTCAGTGGCAAGCGGACAAGCTCCCTCCTCTCAAGGAACATGACCGTGTTACCAGCTCCCAGCTTTTGAGGCACGTCCAGAGTGCCGCCTCGACTCCGGTCGTCGTTGCACCAGCCGCCCTTACACACATCACGCTTGCTCCCGGCTCTGATGCCAAGGTCATTCTGGAACAAGGTCAATCACAACGCCTCACTGCTTCCGGACTATTCTCCAATGGCAGAACGGAGACTCCTATGCCGAAAGTCACCTGGTCAACAACTCCTCCAACAGTGGCTGCGATTGATGCTGATGGGACCGTGACCGGACTCAAAGCCGGAACGACCACCGTTCAAGCGACTTGGGAAGGTATTCAATCGGATCCCGTTCAACTGACAGTCAAACCTCACCCGCCAGTCGTCGCCTCTCCTCTCAAAGCTGGAGATACGATCATCACTGGGTCAGCTTCGTCTTTGGCCAACATTCAACTGTTAAAAAATGGAATCCCTCTTGACACGCAAATCCTTGCCAACAAACAAGGGCAGTGGCAAGCCAGCAACCTCTCACCTCTTCACGAAAGTGATCAGATTACGAGCATACAAACCGTCAATAGCGCACAAAGTGAGCCTGCAACACCCATCAATGTCTTACCAAACCATCCGCCGAGGCTCGACCCAATCGGGGATCAAACGATTGCCGTCGGAGAAACATTGAGGGTCGCCCTTCATGCAACCGACCCGGAAGGTGATACACTTGCGTTTGAGGTGATTGAACGGCCGTTGCCTGAGAATAGCCTCTTGGACGAAAAAACAGGCCTCTTTACCTTCACTCCATCCTCAGACCAAGTCGGAGCATCCGTCATCACTTTTCTGGTCAGTGACGGAAATACGTCACAGCAGGAAACGATCACGGTCAAGGTCATGCTCCCCAAAAGTCTGGTTGTTCTTCTTGAAAGTCCAGATGGAACAGTCGGAAGCATTCAAGTCGCCAATGCGGCAGGAAGTCAGCAGCTCGACAAGGCCGGCCAAGCCGTCAGTCTCGGGAGTGCCGATCAGGCACCTCCGGAACCCTTCATGCTGAAGGAAGAGGATATCCTTGAAGTGTTTAAAGATGCCCTAGAAGCTAAACCAGCGGAACCGATCTCCTATACACTGCATTTCGAGTCCGATACCAATCTTTCCCAGGAATCACAACGACTCCTGCCAGAAATTTTTTCGGCAATTGCAGAACGGGCATCTCCAGACATCAGTATTATCGGTCACTCCGACCGTTCAGGGTCCGATGAATATAATTATCAGCTCTCCTTACGTCGAGCGTCTTCCGTTTTTGATGCCTTTGTGGCCACAGGCATCAACCCGAAACTCATGGAAGTCACCAGCCATGGTGAAAATAACCCTATTGTGAAAACCCCTGATGGCATCAGCGAACCTCGTAATCGTCGCGTCGAAATTATCATCAGATAGCTTTAGCTCCGGTAGGGACTGAGCACCCCGCTAGCCTCTTTAGGCAATCCACTTCGGCCTCGGGCTACCTCTCGAGTCTTCATGACAGGTAGCCTTAGCTATGATAGAGGCTGATCTCCCCGCTAGCCTCTTTAGGCAATCCACTTCGACCTCGGGCTACCTCTCGAGTCTTCATGACAGGTAGCCTTAGCTACGATAGGGGCTGATCTCCCCGCTAGCCTCTCTAGGCAATCCACTTCGGCCTCGGGCTGCCTCTCGAGTCTTCATGACAGGTAGCCTTAGCTACGATAGGGGCTGATCTCCCCGCTAGCCTCTTTAGGCAATCCACTTCGGCCTCGGGCTGCCTCTCGAGTCTTCATGACAGGTAGCTAAGTGTTCAAATCACATCGAGTGACTTGGGGACCATTCTTATATTCATACGTTTCACAAGTATTCCCATTTTCATTCCTCGATTCTCCAACATAATCTCCATAGCAACCGGCACCTAAAAAACACCACAAGCCGCCAATAACTAACCACATATTCCGCCTCATACTCTTACCTTCCCTTCTACCCAGATTAGCCCATTTCCAGAAGACAATGATCTGGATTGCGCTCACTAGCAAAGTTTTTTGACCAGGGCGACCGAAAGAGAACGACTGGGCGTTCTCGTTGATCAGTCACAACTAAGGCATCCGACGGAGCCTTAAAGGTTTTAACATCACCTTCAAGCCATGCACTTGATTCATACGCCAAGGTATCCAGTTGTGTCTCCACCCGATACTCACTTCGTAAGCGAAACACCAAGACATCGAACTGCAGTTTTCCAACAGCACCCACAAAGAACTCAAGACCATCTAAGCTTTTAAAGATTTGAATCGCACCTTCCAACGCCAATTGCTCGATACCTTTATCAAAGGCTTTTCGTTTGGTGGTATCCGTCGGTCGAACGCGGGCAAAAACTTCTGATTGAAATTGTGGGAGCGGTTTATAGTTAAACCCATCCGTGAGTGAAATCGTATCGCCTATCTGAAAGACCCCGGGATTGATGATGCCAATCACATCACCAGGATACGCAACATCTAAGGTATTCCGGTCTTTCGCCACCATGCTATGGGGCCGGGAGAGTCGGACATCGTTTTTCACACGGTGATGCTTCACCACCATATCGCGCTCAAATCGTCCTGAGCAGACACGAAGAAAAGCCGTGCTGTCACGGTGTCTGGGATTCATGTTCGCCTGCAGTTTAAAGACATAGGCGCTAAACGGCGTTTCAACCGGATCGATCGTGATTTCTGTTCCGTCCTTGGCATCAGCTGAACGAGCTTCAGCCGAAGGCGCAAAATCGACAAACGCATCAAAGAATACTTCGACGCCAAAGTTGGTTAACGCTGATCCGAAAAAAGCCGGAGTGATTTCGCCAGCCTGGAATGCCTCTCGGGAAAATGGATTTCCCGCAACATCCAGTAATTCCAGATCTTGTTCAAGTTGCTCACGAAGATGCTGCGGCACTTCCTCCGTATATCGAGCATCATCGAGCCCTATCTCCAGCACAATCGGTTTGGCCGCCCCGGCAGAGGCTGTTTTCGTATATTGCAACAGTCGTCGCTTTTCCCGTTCGACCACTCCCAAAAATTCGCTTCCCGATCCGACTGGCCAATTCATGGCGCTGGCATGAATACCCAGCACGTCTTCCACTTCAGACAACAAATCCAACGGAGGCCGGCCGGGCAAGTCCATTTTATTGATAAACGTTAATACGGGAATCTTTCGCAATCGGCACACTTCAAACAGTTTTCGAGTTTGTGTTTCTACGCCTTTGGCTGCATCAATGACCATAATGGCACTATCAGCAGCCGTCAGTGTCCGATAGGTATCTTCGCAAAAATCTTGATGGCCCGGCGTGTCGAGAACATTAATAATGGTCTCTTTATAAGGAAATTGCATGGCGGATGCTGTGATGGAAATCCCACGCTCCTGTTCCATCTCCATCCAATCCGACGCGGCCAACTTACCACTTTTTCGCGCCCCGACCATACCGGCCGTCCGAAGCATACCGGAATAGAGCAGGAGTTTTTCAGTCAGGGTAGTCTTGCCGGCATCGGGATGACTAATAATGGCAAAGGTTCGCCGTTTGCTCGCGGCCACACGGATTTCTTGTTTCATCTGAGGAGTCGACATGATGGATACCCTGGAAGAAAAATATAAAGAATGGACTATAACGCGTGCAAACGCCCCTGCGCTCGAGCCAAATTCACGCGAGCGGCATTGAACGTAAACAACCCTTCAATGAGATTGTCGCGGGCTTGCGCGACAGATGTTTGCGCATTGGTGACTTCGATATTCGTCGCCACGCCCACAGCAAAACGTTCACGGGCCAGATCAAGTTCTTTCAGAGATAGCTTCAGCCCTAGCTGCGCCACCTCGACTTGTTGTTGCGCGGACTCAATCGTTAGCAGGGCATCACGAACCTCTAAGGTCACCTGATAGGCCAGATCTTGCGTTCGAATAGATTCCTGTCGAACGAGGCTTCGATTCTCAGAGATTCGGCCCTCCCGCTGACCACCATCAAAAATGGGTACAGTTAGTAAGACCTGAACATTATCCGTGGTGAGCGCGTCTGGAACTTGATTCCCGATCAACCCCACGTCGCCGGACGCTTCCAAGCTGGGAATTCTTTCACTCACCACAGAGCTCAAGGTCAATGACGCAAGCCGCTCTCGCCGCTTCTGCGCAAGGAGTTCAATGCGGTTCTCCCGTGCAACCAACAACGCTTCTTCAGCATTCTGTTTCGGAACCGGGATCAATGCTAATTCATCCGTGAGAATAAGCTGCACATCAAATGAAAGACCAATCGCACGAATAAGGTTGAGCCGTGCTCGATTATCATCATTGCGAGCCACTAACAGCCGCTGCCGTTCATTTTCTAATTGGACACGAGCCCGGGTCACGTCCAAGCTTGTGGCCATCCCAGCAGATTTTCGTTCAGTAGCAAGTCGAAGCAGTTCTTGATTCAATTTCACATCAGCGTGCCTGGCTTGCACGGCCTTCTGCGCTCGAAGCGCCTCAAGATACACTAACCCAGCCG
>BQIY01000095.1 GCA_021604265.1 Nitrospirales bacterium | reverse complement strand
ATTCGTCGAGATGCTGATGGCGAGATTGGTCGGCATTTGACGACGATTAACGGTCTCGCTACAGAAATTGCGACGTTGAATGACTCGATTTACCACGCCGAAGCCAACGGCGGTGCCGCACATGACCTTCGTGACCAGCGTCAGCTTCGTGTCAATGAAATCGCCGAGCTGGTTGATGTGTCAGCCATCGAGATGCGGGATGGGTTGGGGATTATGGTTGGCGGGCATCTGTTAGTCGGGGGGAATCAGGCCAATCGGCTAGTCCAAACTCCTGATGCCGATAATGTTCCGTTCAATGATATTGCGATTGTGCGGAGTGATGAGACCACGCTGGCGATCACGCCGAGAATCACTGGCGGACGGGTCAATGGTCTGGTGACGCTTCGTGACACGGATATCGTCAATTTTCAAGACCGTTTAGATCGGTCTGTGGCCGTGTTGGTGAACGAATTCAATCAGCAGCATGAGGCCGGTTATGACCTCGATGGCGATACCGGAAACCTATTTTTTTCAGCACTCAGTCCTGACGCGCCTGTGGCGAATGATCTCAATACCGGAGGAGCCGACGGCACTTCTGTGTCGGTGTCCACTCCAAGTGCTTTGACGTTTAATCAGTATGAGATTGCCTTTACCAATGCGACGACCTTTGATGTCCGTGACACGACAAACGGCACGACGGTTCTCAGCGGGCAGCCCTATACGTCAGGGAATAATATCGTGTTTGACGGATTGACCGTGGTGATTACCAATGCCACGGGAGCGCCGGCAGCCGATGATGTGTTCACAGTAAGCGCGCACAAAGGGGCCGCGGCCGATTTGACTGTGGCGATTACGGATACCGATGACATTGCCGCATCGTCAACTGCCGCAGGGGTTCCAGGAAACAATCTGAATGCTTTAGCGCTCGTGGATATTCATACCGCACGACAAAGCACATTAGGCAGTACCACGTTGAATGATTATCAGGCAATTACCGCAGGGAATGTCGGGAGTCGGACGCGCGATGTGGGTCTCTCCTTGACGGCCAAGGAAGCGGAAACTGCACAAGTCGAAGCGTTCCGTGAAGGCGTATCGGGGGTGTCTTTGGATGAAGAGTTAACGCATCTGTTGAGTTTTCAGCGAGCGTTTGAAGCATCCGCGCGTCTGATTAATGTGGCGGATGAATTGCTCCAAACGGTACTGGCCCTCGGCCGGTAAGTTATCGTAAAGGTAGATTGAGGCGAAACATACACTGAACTTCTGTTGGAGTATAGGCTATGCGAGTGACCGATCGGCAGCATACGCAAACGTTATTGACGGCTGTACAGAATGTGCGGCAGGGAATCTTTGACCGGCAAGAGCAAATCTCTTCCGGTAAACGCGTGAACCGGCCGTCTGATGATCCGGCGGCAGCTGAACGAATTAGTCAATTTAAAAATTCTCTCCAGACGACGGACCGTCGTCTGTTTTCAGTCAATGAAGGGATTGGCCGGCTCACGCTTTCCGAGAGTACGTTTGTGACGGCTGGCAATGCGATACAGCGAGGCCGGGAACTAGCTATTCAAGCACGGAATGATACCAATTCGGATGTTGAACGGGCCAATATTGGAAAAGAAGTCAATCAATTGTTTCAATCACTTTCCGGTCTGGCGAACACTCAATTAAATGGCCGTTCCATATTTGCCGGTCATGAGACGCAACGTGATCCCTACATTCTAGGCTCTGTCACGACGTCCCTCGGTGCGAACAATGCCGGAACTGGGACTGTGGTGTCAGCCGTTGTTTCGACCGCTGCGGCCTTGGAGCCTGATCTATATGAGATTCAATATAACGGGACGAATTTTGATGTATTGAATTTGACGACAGGTGAAACAGAAGTGTCTGGAGGAGGAAGTCCGTTGACGTTTGACGGATTAACGGTGACTTTGGGTGGAGCGCCATCGGCTGGTGATGTCTTTTATGCCAGAACCGGGTATCTCTATCAAGGGGATTCCAACGATGTGAGTGTTGAAATTGGAGATGGCAAAACCGTGAGTTCCAATGTGGCCGGTAATCGAGTCTTTTCCGGTCCAACGGTGGATCTCTTTACGGTCTTTCAGGATTTCCATCAAGCGCTAGCGACCAATGATGTCAATGGGATTGAAAGTGCGATTGCCACTCTTGACACGGCCTTATCACAGGTAAATAACGCTCGTGCGGACGTGGGGGCGAGAGTGAATCGATTGGATACGGTGAAGGAAAGTTTAAGCCTTGTTCATGTGACGATTGATACACTTCGATCCGATTATGAGGATGCCGATTTGGCTGAGGTGGCGACAGAATTGTCCACGCTTCAAGTGAATCTTCAAGCATCATTATCCGTGCTCACTCGGCAATTTGAAACCAGTCTGTTGAATTTTCTTCGTTAACCCATAGTCTCTCTCGAGACCTTCATCCTCCCTCCTTTGAGGTTTAGGTTCCAGTCTGCTGATCCGATAAGTTTACTACTGGCATCAACCGACGGCTCAGAGGATGATGCGCTTCTCGACGTGCCTCGTCATACGCCGTGTCTCACAAGCAGGTCATTGAAATGTGATGCTCTGTCTTTCCAGCTGTTAGTGTTTGGACATTGAAACGTCATCCTTAAAGGAAAAAGTTGTATGCGAGTCTTAGTGGCTGATGATGATCCTCTGACATTGCACATGGTGGTGTATCGTCTGCAACAGTGGGGACATGAAGTCGTCACGTGTTGCGATGGTGAAGAGGCCTGGAAAATCTTACAGTCTGATGATTTACCACAGGTGGCCATACTTGATTGGATGATGCCTGGGCTTGATGGTGTGCAGGTGTGCCAGAAGGTTCGGGCTCGGTCAGGTGATCCATACGTGTATGTGATTGTCTTAACGGGGAGAGATGAGACCCAAGATTTAATTGCCGGGCTTGAAGCCGGGGCGGATGATTATTTGTGTAAGCCGTTTCATATGGGCGAATTGGAAGCACGGCTTCGTTCGGGAAAACGCATTGTGGATTTGCAAGCTCAGCTCATTGCGGCTCGAGAAACATTACGAGTCCAAGCGATGCAAGACCCGTTGACCAAATCGTTAAATCATGGTGCCATTATGGATTATCTCCATCGGGAATTGGCACGTGCTCATCGAGATAGTCTGCCGTTAAGTTTAATTATGGTGGACCTTGATGAATTTAAACAAGTAAATGACACCTTTGGTCATTTGGCTGGCGACTATGTGCTGGTTGAGACGACCAGACGGTTTCATGAGTGTCTTCGCCCGTATGATGCGATTGGACGATATGGGGGTGAGGAGTTTCTTATCGTTCTGCCCGGAAGTGACGCGTCGACCGCGATGAAGCAGGCGGAACGGATACAAGCCTCTCTCGTGGAAGAGCCGATTACAGTTTCAGATTCTGCCATTGCTATCACGGTGAGTCAGGGGGTCACCACATGGGCGCCTCCATGTTTGGACGATGTCCGGGCACTCATCAACGCGGCAGACAATGCGTTATATCTCGTGAAGAGCAGTGGCCGAAACGGGATCGAATTCATCGAATATGATCAGGTGTGTCAGGCTGAGAATTTGATTATTCCAAAGCATAATTCCCAATGACGAATATTCTCGTCATTCATCAGGACCCTCTACAGTTGTATCTGCTCACGATGCTGTTGGAATCGCCAGATGAAGAAATTGTCTGTTGTGGGTGTCTGGAAGAAGCCTTGAAGGTCTGTGACGTACGACATGATATTGATGGAGTGGTGATCGATCTTCAGACGCTCAAGGGGCATTCGTGGCCATTTTCCCGACAATGTCAATGGTCGCCGTATCAAACGATACCTGCGTTGGGCATTTCTTTTCACTATCCAGAAGGCGAGTCTGAATGCATTTGTGAGGAGTTTCATGTTGATGGCTATCTGGCGTTGCCTGTGAAACCTCAACGGTTTCGTCAAGTTGTCCATACCTTAATCCCGTCTCATGTGGCTTCAGCAATTGTTTGTTGACTGTCAATGTTGCTCCAACGATAAGAATTCCTCTACATTAGGGGGCGCAGCGGATAAATGGTTGAGGTTGGCGATTTAACTTCTTTCACGCAACGACCGATAAATAGTAGACAAAGCCGTTCGATGTATGGGGCGCAGGCTGCACGCTTGGCTTTTCCATACATGCTATCATGTCATAGAGGACTATTATGAAGGTGGTAACCAGTCGTTTTGGAGAAGTTGAGGTGACGCAAGAGTCTATGGTGACGTTCCCTTCCGGGCTGGTGGGGTTGCCCAATCATTCCCGCTACGTCGTGTTTGACGTTGAACAAGGCTCGGGGTACCAATGGCTTCAATCACTCGATGATACAACCTTAGCTGTTGTGCTGATGCCCGCCGATGTGTTGGAACCTGACTTTGCTGAGCAGATTACTGAAGAAAGTGTGGTGGATTTGGACCTGAAGGATGATGATCACGTCTCCATTTCAGTGATTGTCACAATTCCGCCTGGAAAACCGGATCAAGCTACCGCCAATTTTCGCGCGCCCATTGTGGTGAATCTCCGTACCAGAATCGGGAAGCAAATAATTTTGCATGAATCCATCCCCTTGCACGTACCGCTCGTCCCAGATGAACATGTGGTAGAAGAGTCAGCAAGTGTATGTGCTCAAGGGGCGATGAAGACTTAACGGAGAGTTTACTGAATAGTGATCTGAACGTGACGATTGCGTGTCGACAGCGTATTTGTTTTACAAATGTACAGGTAACCCTTTATTCGGCTGAAACTTGGCCGTGTGCCATGGAAGGCTGATGTTAATACTCACTAGAAAAAAAGATGAAGCCATTCGCATAGGCGAAGATATTCGAATTGTGCTCGTACAAGTGAAAGGCGGGCAAGTTCGAATTGGTATTGAATGCCCTGCCGACACAAGGGTGTTGCGGGAAGAACTCTATGAAGCCGTTCGACAAGAAAACTTAAACGCCATTTCCGCCGATCCCGAACAAGCTCGAACCCTTCCCAAGCAGACGAACATTTCTCAACGAAAATTGCCTCCAACATGAGACTGTCCTTCTGACGCATTTTTTTGTTTCATTTCCATTCATGTTCCCTCGTCTCGGTTTTGTTTTTATTGGTTCCTGCGCCAAATTTTCTCGTCCTTTCCTACCCGTCTGTCTAGGCAAAAAATTCCCCTCGTACCGTGTATTCTGATTCAGACCTCTCGAGTTCGAGAAAACATGGTCATATTATCACCCACTCCCAGTGGCATAGGTCTTGTATCGTTTCAAGCAAGATGACCCACAAACACGTTGATGTTGTGATTATTGGAGGTGGAGTGCTGGGGTGTGCGATTGCTCGAATCCTGTCAGCACAACGCCGATCTGTCGTTCTTCTGGAAAAAGAGCCTGATGTTGGTTTGCACGCGAGCGGCCGCAACAGCGGCATTGTGCATTCAGGATTTCATCAGAAACCCGGATCGTTAGCCGCGCGTCTTTGTATCGAAGGTCATCATGCTATTCGAAAGTATGCCGAATTGCGCCGAATTCCTTTTCAACAAGTTGGCACGTATGTTGTCGCGTCTGATGAGTCAGATGTTTCTGTGCTGGAAGACTTAAAGGGGCGAGGGGATCGAAATGGCGTACACGATCTACAATTGCTTTCTGTTTCTCGTGCCAAAGTCAACGAACCCAATCTCCAGGGGCATACCGCCTTGTATGCTCCGACGGATGCCATTATTGATTCACGAACCTTCACGAAGGCTCTTGCGGACGATGCTGTCAGGTCTGGAACTCAAATTCTGTATTGGCAAGAAGTTGTGGATATAGAGGAGCGTGCAGATGCAGTTCATGTGTCGACACTTGATGAACAGTACGTCTCCGAAATTGTCATCAATTGTGCGGGGTTACATGCTGAGCGGCTCGCGCATGAAATGGGAGTTGGCCGAGACTATTTCATGGTGCCGTTACGCGGGATCTACTTTACCGTCACACGCTCAGGTCCTCCATTGATTCAGTCCATTATCTATCCGGTTCAAGATTTTTCACCACCATTCATGGGAGTGTCTATCGCCCGTACCGTCCATGGGGCTGTCCTCGTCGGGCCAAGCACCGTTCCAGACTTCAGACCGGAAGCCTATCAACGGAAACCGGATCGTTTGGGCACCATGGCGAAACTCGCAAGTAGGCAAGCGGTGTGGAAAGCTGTCTTTCGAAATCGAAAGCTGCTTCGTCTTGGCTGGAAACATGATACGGATACTGTGACGCAACAGTATTTTTGGAAAGAAGCTTCCAGGGTGATTGACGGTTTGCAGTTACAAGACTTGTCGCTTGGGAATCGGGTTGGCATGACTCCACAGTTGATTCGATCGGATGGTCAATTAATTGACGATCTTGTCGTGGAATCAACCGAACGCACGATTCATGTATTGAATATGGTTTCGCCAGGCATGACCTGCGCCTTATCGTTTGCCAAGTGGCTGACTGATCGTATGCACGGAGTCGGGCAGGGAGCTAAGTTTAAGACTCCTTCGTTAGCGAGTGTCTCATGAAAGATAATTATAAGAATTGAAAACGCTCATTGTCTTTAAGGCCTGTGCCACATAACTGTTTGAAAAGTCAGGCGATGTAGGGTTTTTCTTTCTCGCAAGGAAGGCTATGTTGGTTTTCATACTATCCAATCATTTTTTTACTTTTCTTCTCACTTTCCTTCTTTACTATTCCTACTTTTTTTAAAACGTTCGTTCTTTGTTGTCCCAATACGTACTAAACCCTTGTCGACGCTATTGAGGCTCGACAATGAGGGTAGATGTAATACTTGGATGGCATGTTATTTGTAAGTTACGGGTATGGGGTAGGACTGTCTGAGAAAAAATATGCGGAGTCAATCCTATGGCAAGTGATATGAGGTAGATCTACGTGTTGTGTATTCTTCAGGCTCGATTGTCTTCACAGCGACTGCCTGGAAAGATGCTTCTTGATATCAAAGGTCAGGTTTTACTCAAGAGGGTTGTCGATCGTATTGCCAAGGCAAGAAATGTCTCTAAGATTATCGTCGCAACGTCGAATGAAGAAAGCGATCAACGTATCCAAGAGTTCTGCCTTCAAGAAGGAATTAATTATTACTGTGGCTCACTTGATGATGTGGCTGATCGCTTTCAAAAAATTCTCGCAAAAGAACGTGTTCAATCGTTTGTGCGTATCTGTGGTGACAGCCCTTTGATTGACCCTGTCCTGGTTGATCAGGGCATAGATTATTTTCATGATGGCCAGTGGGATTTAGTGAGCAATACCTTGATCCGGACCTTTCCAAAGGGGCAATCAGTGGAAGTGATACGAGCAGATACATTTCGTAGAACCTATCCGCTGCTGACAACGAACGAACAACGTGAGCATGTGACCAAAGTATTTTACCAGAACCCTCAGAGGTTTCGAATTTTGAGCTTCACAAGCGGTCTAGATCTTGGTCGAGTCAATCTGTGTATTGATACGTCTGATGATGTGATAACGATTGAGAAAATTCTTGACCGCGTACACAATAAACCGGCTAGCTGGCGAGAGTTAGCGGAAGTCTATCAATCGTTATAGTTATGTCTACAACCTTACTCAAGGCTGGCGTAATTGGATTAGG
>BQIY01000094.1 GCA_021604265.1 Nitrospirales bacterium | reverse complement strand
CAACGAATTCCTCTGGCATTGTTGTTGAAAAAAGGCATTGTCAAAACCGTACAGCCATGATGGAAATGTTGAAAACAGAAGGTCTTGACGTATGATTGGACCTGAAGAAGGCGTGATGCAGAGCCGTGCCCAGGCTATGGGTGCGTTATTAGAGCTGATCACAGATCAGCCGTTGATTATTTGCAATGGATTTCCTTCGCGTGAAGCTCAGAAATTACGGGATCGTGACGCCAATTTTTACATGATTGGTTCCATGGGCGCGACGGCGGGCATTGGCTTGGGATTGGCCTTGAGTCAGCCGGAACAAACAGTGGTTGTCTTTGATGGAGACGGCAACGTGCTTATGAGTATGGGAACCTTGGCAACCATTGGAGCATTGAAGCCGAAGAACTTGGTGCATGTCGTCTTTGATAATGAGGTATACGGGACCACAGGGAACCAACCAACCTATTCCCGATTGGTCAATCTTGACAAAGTGGCAAAAGCATCGGGGTATGTGAATGTCGAGCGAGTTCGTGAACGTGAAGACATTGTGTATGAGTTTAAAGATATGCTGGCGAGTGAAGGCCCAAGTTTTCTGCTTATTAAGGTCAATGAACAAATCGAAGATGCCGATCGTGTTGCGATTGAGCCTGCTGAGATGACTCGACGGTTTAAAGCCGCTAATTTATCTAATTCGTAACCGGTGAGGCCGACGGCGTGAATAGACAAAGCATCCCCGTTTCTTTCATTTTATACTTCCCACCCTCAACACGTTACACGTGATGAAAGTTGTACTATGATTCTCTTAAATCCTGGTCCTGTGAATGTTTCGGAGCGAGTGCGACGGGCACTGCTTGAACCGGATATTTGTCATCGTGAGTCTGAATGTTCAGAGCTTGTAGCAGATATCCGCCAAAAGTTGCTTCAGGCCTTTGTTCCCGGCAATGAGTCTGAGTATACAGCGATTTTGTTGACCGGTTCAGGGACGGCAGCCGTTGAAGCGGCCCTGTTATCGAGTCTGCCGCAGGGTAAACGCATCATGGTGATTATCAACGGGGTGTATGGGCAACGTTTATGGGACATGGCCTTAATGCAACGGCTTGGCGGAGTGGAGATGCGTCTGGATTGGGGACAGGCTCCCGATCTCGAGAAAATCAAGCTGGCACTTCGTCAACATCGAGAAATTCATACCGTGGCCATGGTTCACCATGAAACCACACTCGGGTTCATGAATCCGGTAGAAAAGGTTGCGGAAGTCGTTGATGGACTTAATCGAGTATTTCTCGTCGATTCCGTCAGCGGTCTCGGAGGTGAAGCCCTTGATATTGCGACCCCGCATATCTATATGGTAGCGAGTGCTGCTCAGAAATGTATCCAAGGATTTCCTGGTTTAGCGTTTGTCATTATTCGCAAGGGATTCATGGAAAAGAGCGTGAAGACCTATCCAAAACGTAGTTGGTATCTGAATCTTGCGAATTATTACGAGGAACAAGAGCGGGGAAGTATTCCTTTTACGCCAGCGGTACAGGTCTATTACGCATTTCGAGAAGCCCTCAATGAGTTATTGGAGGAAGGTGTCGCGAAGCGGTGTGTACGATTTCGAGGGTATGCGACGACCATTCGAAAAAAAATGGCCTCGCTTGGTATTCAGGCCGTCCTCGCACCGGAGCATCAGTCGAATACCTTGACGGCTTTTTATCTTCCGGAACAGATGTCGTATGAGTCGCTGCATGATCAGTTGAAGCAGGAGGGCTATGTCATTTATGCGGGGCAGGGGCCTATGGAAAGCAAGGTTTTTCGAGTCGCGAACATTGGCGCACTCTCGGATAAAGATATTGCAGGGTTTCTTGATGCCTTTGAACAGATTCTCAAGAGAAGTGGCGGGCTTGGATGAAGGCTGTCATCCTAGCGGCTGGGGTTGGTAAGCGACTGGGGGGCGTGGCTGAAGGGCGTCCTAAGTGTCTTGTCCAAGTCGGCGGGCAATCGCTTCTCTCGCGACATTTAGAGCAACTCGCAAATCTTGGTATTCGGACCGTCGTGCTGGTGGTCGGATATCAGCAGCATCTGATTCGGGAGGCAGTAGCCTCCTCGTCGTTTCCTGGTATTGTGCGTTTTGTGGCAAATGATCAATACACGCGGGGAAGTATCACGTCATTATGGGAAGCGCGTGCGGAAGTCAATGACGATGTCATTATTATGGATGCGGATGTCTTGTATCATTCGGAGATTCTTCGTCGTCTCGTTGAGTCCAGGTTTCCGAATGCCCTGCTTGTTGATGAATCCGTGTCTCAAGAAACAGAAGAATGCATGGTGGCGATTCAGGATGAGCGCGTGACGAGCCTCAGTAAAACACTTCCCGCCCAGTATGATTTCACCGGAGAAGGTGTGGGATTCTTAAAGGTAGCCCAAGCGGATAGCGACGTGCTCTTCCAATCGGTGCAGGAACCGATTGAAGCCGGACATCTCGATATGGAATATGAAGATGCCCTTAAAGGGTTTTTTGAAAAGGTGAGCGTCGGCTATGAGCGGATTGGCGGGCTGCCTTGGATCGAAATTGATTTTCCTGAAGATGTGCAGAGAGCCGAACACGACATTCTTCCAATGTTGTCATGTCTTGGCAAGGAAGTTGTCTAGACTTCAAATGCGGTTCATGCCTGAAAAGGGGTTTGCACGCCAATTCATGTCGGCAGTATTGAAGGTCATCGTATAGGGCGGAATTTTCAACGTTTGTGTCTTCATGGATGGAACATTACCTAAACCGGCGACGAGCGTTATTGATACGGCTATTCTCTTGGCGTCTTCCGGCGTTTTCACGTTAGGTACGAGCCAGGGAGAACATGGAGCCGGGACTTTAACGAACGTCAGTGGCTTAACCCTATTTCAACGGGCGGTCTTGACCCTGCAGCGGGCTGGAATTTCGCAAATTTGGGTGTTAGCCGGGCAAGAAGAAAAGACGCTGCGGGCGATGATCCAGGGAGATGACCGTATTGAAGCGGCCATTCGTTGGTTGCCTGTTCGTGAGTTTCCACCCACGGACCCTCAAACCTGGGGAGCCTTGTCCGGTGAAGTCAAAGGTTCCTGTCTGATTATCGGCTGTCATACGGTGTTCTCGCCTTCATTGATTCAATCGTTGCGAATGGTTGGCGCCGATGGCCGTGTTTTGGTTGTTGTCGGAGAGTCGGAAGAAAGCCGGTATACCGGTAATCCTGGAGTGGTCTTCCAGGAAGATATTGACCCCAGTACGTTAAATACGACCGTTGTGTTTCATGATCATCTTGACGTTGTTCCGGCGCAATCGACTTCGTCTGCCTTGCCGGCATCATATATTGCCGAAGATCTTGTCGTGCTGCCGTCTCGATTGCTTGGCGTGTCTGGCGTGTTACAAGCCGGAGGCGGTAATCCGATACGTTTAGCATTAGAGCAAGCGGCGATTGAGGGTATCATTCAGCCAATTCCCAGTTCGACCACGCAAATTCGTGACATTCGAGGCCCTAACGGGCTTCAACTTGCCGAACGGAGTCTGTACCAATCCCTTCAGTCATTAAAGGGAGGGATGGACGGGGTCGTTGATCGTTATGTGAATCGGAAATTGTCCGGCGTGTTTACCCATGCCTTTTTAAAGTTTGGCGTGTCGCCAAACATGATTACCATGGTATCAATGGTCATCGGACTCATGGCGGCCGGGTTCTTTGCATTAGGATCCTATCAATTCGGTCTGATCGGCGCGTTACTCTTTCAATTATCCGTCGTGATTGATTGCTGTGATGGAGAAGTCGCACGATTAACATTTTCTGAGTCGCGCTTTGGTCAAGAATTAGATATTTGGGCTGATAATGTTGTCCATATGGCGATCTTTGCGGGAATTGCGTCAGGCGCCTATCTGCACGGGGCGTGGGAAGGCATGAATTTACCGCTGATTCTTGGAACCTGTGCCGTTGCGGCCAATATGATTTCACTGTGGCTTGTGAATCGTGCACGCTTTCTTCGCTCCCGGCCCCGTGAGTTCCGTCGTTTAGGTGAATCGACCAGAAGGCGAATTGAGTATATGCTGGGCAATGTGACGAATCGTGATTTTTCCGTTGTGGTGCTGCTGTTTGCGTGTTTCGATATTCTCGGCTGGTTCTTGTGGATTGCCACGATCGGTTCCTGGGTGTTTATCGCCTCTATGGGGTGGATTCTCCGCCGCGCTCTTTTCTCTCGTGCTTAAGCTCATTTTTCTGGCCTTTGGCTCTTTGGCCTTGGCTGGGATCGTCTGGCACATCGGCCTCACTTCCATCGTTCAGACGGCTTCTCAATTAGGGCCTGTTGCGCTTGGGGTTATTCTTTTCCCCATGCTATTAGTCTATGCCCTGGAAGCGCTCGGGTGGCGTCTGACATTGGGGGCACATGCCCGACGAGTGGGGTTTGCCCAGTTGTTTGCCATCCGAATGGCTGGTGAATCTGTCAATGTGACGACTCCGGCCGCCTATGTCGGGGGCGAGCCGCTCAAAGCCTATCTCTTGAAGCCCTATGGTGTCCCATTGGTCGAAGGCCTGGCTTCTGTCATTACGGCAAAAACGGCCATGACCATTGCCCAGGTCGTCTTTATTTTACTGGGCATTGGCCTGTCTTTTTGGATTCTTGGCGCGTCTGAGCATTATCTGATGGCGGCGTTGGTCAGTGCTGGATTACTGGCGTTCGGGGTGCTGGTGTTTGTGATGGTTCAGCGCTATGGGCTGGCGATGGGGTGTCTGCGCGTCTTGCAGGCTTGCCGAATCCGATTGAAGTTTCTAGAAGAACGGAAAGCTTCGCTGGAAGAACTGGATTCGACGATCAGAACGTTTTACACGGATCATCGGCGAACTTTCTATGTGGCCTTGCTCACATTTTTCTTTGCCTGGATATTGGAGACGCTAGAAGTTTATGCCATTCTCTACTATTTAGATGTTCCAGTGGATATACTGACCTCGCTCTCAATTGCGGCCTTAACCGTGTTTATTAAAGGGAGTACATTTTTTATTCCAGGCAGTTTAGGTGCGCAAGAAGGCGGGTATGTGCTACTCCTGCTGGCATACGGGTATCCTGATGTCACTGGTATTACCTTTGCGCTCATTCGTCGTCTCCGGGAAATACTCTGGATTCTCGTGGGGTTAGTGTGTCTGCTCCTGCTCAAGGGGCGCGCTCCGCTTCCTCCTCACGATATCGCAGCTTCCGAATAGTGATTGCGCCGCTTTCGGTCGGATCAATCATGATGATGAGATAGAGTGAGAGTTGATTGATGTTTCGAATACTGGCAAAATCATCAAATCATTTATTCTTATAAGCGTGCGAAAAAGGAGACGGAGTCGTGGATATTGTGATTGGGTCAAATGTGCTGAGAAATACCAATGGCGTGGTGACCGCGCATGGACAGCCGCAGTTATCTGTAGAGATTCAAGAAGACAATCGTCACATATTGCTCACCATGGATATGTATATGCCGACAGGGACTCAGGTCGCCAAACTGGAACGGAATGTGTGGATAGCCAATGACGGAGAGCGATTTGAACTCACGGCTGAACCCCAGAGCTTGAAAATTGTCGATCATACCTTAAAGAATGTGGTGATTGAGCTTAAGGCCGAAGAAGACACACGTCTTACGATGGGTCAGGCAAAATTTTATACATCAAAAGGTACCTTGTCTGAAGTGAGCCCGGAGTGGTGGCGTGTCGGTAATAAATTAGAGCTCAATGGGATAGATATGGATCTCGAAGGCGGGGACATCACCATGCCTGAATAACGGTTTCGTTTTCTTACTTTTCTACTTCATTTATCTTTCCTTCCTCGATTCCCCAGACGACGTTGTTCCGCTCTGAGTCTTAGACGGTGGTTTCGGCGGCCATAGTCGCGTCACTCGCGCTGGGGATGTGATTTTTTACAGTTTCTCTCTATATTTTCCGAAAAAATACGAACGGCATCTGGTGTGTGCAGATCTCTAAACGGAGGATAGCCATGGGCTCATCCAAAATGACAAATGGCTTTACTGTGGTTGGTCTCATATTCGTGTGCAGTGCGTTTGTGTTGGTGGATCAGGTCCTGGCGAACGACTCTCTGAAACGAAACGAAAAGATTGTCTATCGCAGCATGGGGGGCAGAGCAAATATTGATGTCGGACTAGCCAGCTGGCTGAGCCAGGGCCGTTCCAATTGGAATCACGATGCTTCAAATTTGAGTTCGTTGTTGGGAAATCCTACTTCAGCCTTAGACTATAAAGACGTATGGAGTAATATTGTGGAGTTGAATGCTCGGCTTGTGCATAAAAAAGGATTTTCGCTTAAGGGACAAATCGGGTATGGGGCGATTACTGACGGGACGTTAATCGATGACGACTTTGTCAGTGCGAGCGGGGCGACATTCTATGGAACCTCGGTGAGTGGTCCGCATCGCATCTCACGCACAGAAAGCGACGTCAGTGATAGTTATGTCTTCTACCTGAACGGCGATGTTGGGCTCATGTTTTATCGTTTTGCGGGCAACAAAGGCTTACTGAACGCGATACTGGGATTTCAATATTGGAGGGAAAAGTATGTGGCCCGGAGCGTCAGGCAGATTGAATGTACGTCAGTGAGTACTTTTTGCAATGCTCCAGGTACAGAGTCCTTTGTTGGGACCAAGGCCATTACCAATACGGTTCAATGGACGTCCTTACGAGTCGGCGGGGAAGGGGAAATCACCTTTTGGGATCGTCTGACGCTCGAAGGGGAAGCCATTGCGCTTCCGCTCGCGTGGCTGCATAACGAAGATCGGCATCATTTACGAACGGACCTTCGCGGCAATCCAAGTTTTAAGATGAGCGGGCTCGGATATGGTTTTAACTTAGAAGGTGGCGTGCGATTGCGGATAGTTGATCAATTCTTCATTCACGGAGGCTATCGTTATTGGTGGCTCACCGTTCAGGATGGTGATTGGGAAAATTTTCCGGTTTCCGGCAATGGGTCCACTGCCAATCTCAATGAATTCCGTACCTTCCGGCATGGCGCGACGTTTGGTGTCAGTTATCGGTTTTAGACCTCGACGTTGAGTTTGGCTTGACCACCGTGTACTTCCGTCTATTTTTCTCTAGACCATACCTCGTCTGTTAAGGCTTCATATGGAATATTCAGCTCCACTCCCTAAAGATCAAATCATTCGAGAAAAACGAATATTTCAGCTTGATGAAGTGTTTATAGCGAATCCAATAGCCGTGGCATACGCTCAAGTGTTTGGGCTTCCCGACTACACGCCAAGTGCCAGCGTTTCAAAGACGTGAGTTTCTGCTTACGGTTTGTGTTTTGGAGAGGCGCTCGATAGACTATGAGGGGTGTGAAGTCTATTTAAATAAAGATATTTTATGCGTCTTGCTCTTAAACAATTAGTGGAAAATGTTAAAACTGATGAACGTGTCTTGGCGGTCCTTCTTTTTGGGAGTCAAGCTAGGGGAGAAGCTCATGCACGATCAGATACTGATGTTTGTCTGGTGCTTGCTCCGAGCTCTGACACGGCCGATGAGTCAGCCAGCGTTCGCCTGACGTATGTGTCTTCTTTTGACCTCGATCTTCATGTATTTCAAGCTTTGCCATTGCCTGTTCGTCCTCGTGTCCTAAAGGATG